>DATGXB010000088.1:0-35264 GCA_035299225.1 Nostocaceae cyanobacterium
ACTGGTGTCGGCGTTTGAGCAAAGATTATGAACGATTACCCGAAACTACAGAGACTTTTATTTACATTGCCATGATTCGCATTATGGTCAGACGATTGGCATGATTTTTTACTACCTTTTACTTTTAAAACATCCTCTTAGTAGTGCAAATTCCTCTTCGGTCTCTATCCGGTATATTTTGCTGTCTGCATTTGTTTGGCCATTTCCGACATTTATCAACAGGCTGAAATATCCGGGTACACCTGTCCGGATATCTCTGACATATACGGCCAATAGTTCTCATTCGTTGAGGTTTTGCAATGGCTACTGAACTGTTAAACGATAAACTTGTCAACAGAGTAATAGTAAAGGTGAACAGTAAGGAGTTATGTATTAATTTTGATTGTATCATGTCAAGCAATTCCCTATCTCAAAACTCACATTACTTAAGACATGGTTAATACACTGCTTGTTTAGTTCAAATAACTCATCTTCTCTACTTTTGTTTGAGATATCTTCCACTGGTTATTATATTTTTTCACAGTATTTACAGATACCATAATATTATCTCTGAATGTCAAACCATTAATTTTTTTAGCCGTGCGAGTAATTTTTACTTTGGCTTCGTTTCCCAAAAACTCTACTATTTCCAGTTTATTAAGTTCGTAATTTATATCATAAGTTTTAAATAGTGTCTGGGTTAATTGTTTAATTTGTTCATAATTAGGTGACGTAGGATCTATCACTCCCATACTAACTTCTAAGTTTTCTGTATTTAAACCTTTCAAGTTTTGGTCAAAAATTGCCTTGATTCTATTTATTTCATTATTTTTACTACTAGCAGCAGCAACAGGTTTGTTATTCTTCGGTTTTGGTTGTGAATTAGTTGGTTGAACTTTAACAATTTTAGCCGGGATTGAATTTTGGGAATTAGCTGGTTTAGCTTTGATAGTTTTACCGGGATTAGGTTTTTTGTCTGTGATGGCGTTTTGGCTACCAGTGGGGACATTGTTGTTTTGGCAACTTGTACTGAGTAATGCTGCACAGGTAATAGTAATCAATTGTTTCCAGATGTGTTTATTCAAAGTTTTCATAGTGATGTTGGGTTGTTGTTATCAATTATTAAGCCTACGATATAGTTTTTACTTTTATTTAGCGGTTTTGAATTGGCTAGAGTAAACTATTACTATTCCATTTTGTATCTATAAAAACAAATCCTATGTATTTTTGTGCTTAGTGATGCCATGAGTATATAAAACTTAATGTTAACTCCCCATAGCATAAAGACGCAAAGTTTAACTCTGCGTCTGTACATCTAAAATAATGATACTCCACCCACCTGCCTAGAATAGACTAGTGAACTTTTTCAATTAACTAAGTTCTGATTAATCAAAGTCGTAATCTTCAGCTGGAATACCTGTTAGTGAAATAACTGGTTGGTCAACTAAAGAAGATAAGTTCACTGAATCTAAAATAGATTGCCAATTCTCTTGTACGATTTCATCACTGGGATTAGCAGCACGTAAATCAGTTAAGGTTTTCAGAGTATCTTGCCAGAAACCATTGCTGGCATAAACACTGAAACGATCTAGTTCATCCTTTGCAGCTTGTAACTGTCCTGCTACTGCTGCGGTGGGTTCTATTCTTTGTACCCAAGCACTGGTTCTGGGATTGCCACTGTTGTCGTCTCTATTACAAAGCAAGGAGAAGCGCCAGATATATTTCTGACCGACTTCTAAACCTTTAAAACTCTTGGGTAGTTTATAGGCTATAATCCCACTCTTAGTATTATTTAACTTGATATACTCTTTGAGTAATACATCGTCTTTGTCATTTCTCAGCACAAATAGTGCTTCTTTTGCGTTAGTTGCAGGTACGTTAACAAAAAATGTAGGGTGATCACTAACGGTTACTTCCACTGGCATCTTAGTCTCTTCTATTCCTTGTGGTGTGGGGGGTAACAGTGCAGTGATAGCTTGGTCTTGGGTACAAGAGCCTCTTTGTGCTCCTCCTTCTCTGTTCCCAGTAGCCCTACCTCCGAGTGTTTTGAATGGCAAACCACCACGACGTACTGTGTTGCGTCTGACTGGATTACGTCTTACCTGTTTGGTGTTCTGTTTTGTAGTAACAGTGTTGGATGTTGACTCAGCAACTGCTACTAAGCCGGTGATGGCTAAATTAGCAGATAAGCCAAGGGAGAGTGCGATCGCTAACAGAGATTTTTTCAGCATTTTAGAATTATTGATAACTAGGCAGTGTACTTAAATTGCATCTTAATACAATAAGACGCATAAAATTCCATTTAGTTTCGGAAAAATGATACTTTTTTACAAATGAGATTCACTTATAAGGCAAGTGATAGCCCTGGGGATATACCTGACATTATAGCAAGTGTTTTTACTTAAGCTACTGATTCGTTTTTTTTAGGCAATCATCATTGGGTTAGTTTCCCAAAAGTCGAGGATGATCTTCTAAGGTAGAGTGAAAACTGATTAAATCAGGTTATTCCACAAATAAATACTGAGTGTATCAACACTGTTTATCTTCAGCAAGATCAACCTGCTTTACGGAAGCTAACATCAACTTTAACAAACATTTACATTAGCGTCTATCAAGAGAGTGTGTATAAGTTTTTTTGATAACTACAATCAGCCAAACTTGAAAAATTTTATATGTTCGCCTCAGTAGCAATTATCGGATGCAAATGATTGTGCATAAAGCTAAAAACCTTGCAGAGAGATTCCATAGAACCTCTCTGTAGTCAAAAATTATACGTTAACTCTGCAACGTCCACAGGATAAAATTAACGGGAGGTCTTGGTTTATTGTGTATTAATATTCGAGATTGCTTGTGTGGATCATCTAACAGTTCCCTCCCTATTACCACTTGGCTTTATATTTGGCACTTTAAATCCTATTCCTCCTTTTGGTATATTATCGTCCTCTTCTTCTTTCTTCTTCTGCTCTTCTTCTTGGGAGTTGGCTGGTTTTTTGTCTTCCTGTTCTTCTTTGGCTTGTACAGTTGAAGTTTTAGCTGTATCAATACTTTGCACTACTTTCTGTGCGACTTGATCAGCTTCTTGCTCATATTTGTCTCCAACTTGACCTATTTTGAGTTTGGGCTGGACTCTGGGTATTTTCGGGGTTGGGCGATTGGTAACAATAGAAGAATCAAAATAGTTACCATCGGATGCTTTAATCTGTTCGTATTCTTCTGCTGATACTGGTTGTCTTTCTTCTTGTTTGGCTTGAACCATGAATTTGGATGGTGCAAACTGATTTTTTGCTGGTGTATAAGCAGATTGAGAGGAGCTTTGTCCTTTGCGATGTTGTCTGTCGTACATAAGTTTTTGGCTTCAATTTATGTGGTAAAAACTCAGTAGGAATCTAAAATATATTACACACCTTGGGAACTCAGCACTGTAAAATTTAGCGATCGCTAGATCCTGAAATTGCCTTGCTCTGCTCGCAACGATGGTAAATATTTTGGTGCATCTATCTAACCCATTTTCCTCACTTCTTTTTGTAATACACAAAGATTTCCAAAATCAAGCTAATCATAGTTAAATCGAAAGGAAACATAAATTATCAATACTTTTGTGTATTAATACTTAAAGTTTCGACAATGATTTAGGAATAGTTCTTGAAAATCAAGATATTACATTTTGAAGTCCGAAATGAGGAATCTCATAGCACTGTGGGTTATATCTATAACAAACTACTCTGTAGTATAGCAAATTCTTTCAGGAATGGGTAGGACTATTTCATGAATTTCTTGGATTTATATTGTAAAATTTAGCATAATGTACTGTTTAGGATAATGAGCTTTGATTTAGATTGTCTATCAGATATTGTAGTAGAATCCTGTTCTTAATATAAAGGGTAGTGAGTGTTGCTGGTTTTATTGGCATGAACAATGATAATACATAAAGCTAAAATTCCAGTATAAACCTTACATATAAAGTCTTTGTACTCAAAAATTATACACCAATTCAGCAACACCTTATTTAATGTGTTCAGTCTTGTTAACTCTATAGTCAGGAGACATAAGGATCATGCAAAATCACAATTCCAGATTTCGTAATTTGTGCCAAACACTACTTGACTTTGGTGGTAAGGTAGTTATCACCAGCTTAGTAATTTCTGGAGCAATTATTGGACTGCGGCAAGCGGGAGCTTTAGAAGGACTAGAGTTAGGTGCTTATGATCAGCTGATGCGATCGCGTCCTGATGAGAAACCAGACGAACGCTTTTTAATAGTGGGAATTACGGAGGAGGACATACAAAAGCGTAAAGAGTACCCGATTCATGATGGTACTTTCGCTGACCTCTTAACCAAATTAGAGGAACAACAACCTAGAGCTATAGGATTAGATAGTCTCAGAGATTTTCCCCAAGGCCCCCCACAAGGAAGAATCAAACTAGAAAGGGTGATATCTCAGAGCGATCGCATTATTGGCATTTGTAAAAACAGTTCCTCTTATAGTCCTGGTGTCCGTCCTGTTCCTGGTATCTCAGATCAGCGAGTGGCAATTGCTAATCTATCTATAGATGTTGGTGGTATCAGCCGTCGGAGTGTCTTAAGTTCCGTTCCTCAAAAATATCAAGATGAAAATCAGCCACCTGAGCAACATAAATGTAATAATACTCACCCAGAAAACCAAGTTTTATCACTTAGTCTCCAGGTAGCCTTACTTTACCTACAACAAGAACAGCCACCCATAGCACTAGAAAAAACAGAAGATGGTCATCTCAAATTAGGAAAAACCATCCTCCAACGCTTAAACCCGACATCAGGCGAATACCAAACTAAAACGGATACTTCAGATGATCAAATCTTGCTGAATTATCGTTCTGGAAACAATGTATTTAAGACAGTAACAGTGTCAGATGTATTAGAAAATAAAATCCCACCCGAAGATATCAAAGGTAAAGTTATCCTCATCGGCCATACTTCACCACAAGCTAAAGATGATTTTTATACACCCTATAGTGCTAGTGCCAAAGACAATCAAAAAATGCCAGGGGTAGTAATTCATGCTCACAGTGCCAGCCAAATTATTAGTGCTGTTTTAGACCAAAGACCCCTATTTTGGTTTTGGGCAGATTGGCAGGAACAGTTATGGATTTTTAGCTGGGCATTAACTGGTGCAGCTTTAGCTTGGGGAATTCGTAACCCTTGGCTATTTTTAGTTGGTTTTAGCTCAGGTCTGATCATTTTGATGGGTAGTAGTTACTGGATATTTATCCAAGCTGGATGGATACCGTTAGTAACACCGCTTTTGGGGTTTATGTTGAGTATAACTATAGCCTCGTTTATGAATCGGTCTATAACTGAGATATATTTTGTTAACGAAGATGTGACTTAAGCCTAGTTTATTTTATATTCAGTACAGCTATCTGTAATTGTTGACATCTAAGGATAAAGCAATTATTGAATATTGTCAGTCTTTCTCACTCATAGTCAGGAGATGCAAAGACCATGCAAAATCCCAATTCCAGATTTCGTAGTTTCTCCCAAGCACTACTTAGCTTTGGTGGGAATGTGCTTATAACCAGTGTAGTAATTTCTGGGGCAATTATTGGACTGCGACACATCGGACTTTTAGAAGGGTTAGAGTTAGGTGCTTATGATCAGATGATGCGATCGCGTCCTGATGCAGAAGTAGATAACCGCTTTTTAATTGTAGAGATTAGCGAGGATGATGTGCAAACGCGCAAAGAATACCCTATTCATGATGGTACTTTAGCGCAACTATTAACCAAGCTAGAAGAAAATGAACCTAGAGTCATCGGGGTAGATGTTTTGCGGGACGTACCCCAAGGACCACCACAGGGAAGAGTAGAACTAGAAAGGGTGATATCCGAGAGCGATCGTATCGTCACCGTCTGTAAAATGAGCTCTCCTGACAACCCTGGTGTACGTCCTGCACCTGGTACCCCAGATGAGCTAGTGGGATTTGCTGATATACCCGTAGATGCTGGTGGTATTCTTCGCCGTAATCTTTTAACTTCCACACCAGTAGAATACACGAAAAGTAAATTACCAGACCAACATATCTGTAATGACCCCAACCCAGACAACCAACTGGTATCTTTCAGTTTACAGATGGTCATACTGTATCTACAAAAAGAGGAAAACCCCATATTAGCAGAACCAGCAGAAAAAAATAAACTCAAATTTGGCAAAGTTGTACTAGAACCCTTAATTCCCACATCAGGAGGATATAGCACAATAACTACCTCAGACTACCAAATTCTGGTTAACTATCGTTCCAATCAAAAGGCAGTGAAGATAGTCTCTTTATCAGATGTCTTGGCAAATCGAGTTTCTGCTGAAGATATTAGAGATAAAGTGGTCATGATTGGCTATACCTCCCAACAAGCTAAAGATGACTTTTATACTCCCTATAGTGGCAGTGTTGCAGACAATCAAAAAATGCCAGGGGTAGTCATTCATGCTCAAAATGCTAGTCAAATTATTAGCGCTGTTTTAGATGGAAGACCACTATTTTGGTTTTGGCCAGATTGGCAAGAAGGTTTATGGATATTTAGCTGGACTTTGGTCGGTGCAACCTTAGCTTGGTTTATTCGTAATCCTTGGTTATTAGTTGTTACCAGTGGTTTAAGCATTGTTGTCTTAGTAAGTGGTAGTTTCTTCCTCTTCACTCAAGCAGGTTGGATACCTTTAGTTCCTCCATTGCTGGGAATTTTAGGTAGTGCCACAGTTGTATTATTAATGGATAGATATGCTGCTACTATTGTCAAAACAGTTAAAGGCTTCTTAAAAATCAATGTTGATATTGATGAAGCGAAAAAAGCCGAAGAAGTTGCAGCAATTACCGAAAGTGATTACTTCTTAGATTTGCAAGATAAAATTCAAGACTTACGCACTAATAAAGGAGAAAAACAAGAAAGCATACCAACCGTTAGAAAACCAACTGCTATTAGTAACACAAACGGCAACGGTTATGTTGCTCAAACTTCTACTCCGAACAGAAATCGAAGAACAACACAAGTTTCTCTAGATGTAGACTATTTAGAAATAGTGCGAGAAAGACGGCGACAAAGGGAAAACCCTGACGGAAAAACCAATAACTTAGAAGTCACCGACTCATCTGGATTAACACAAGATGATTTTGGATTTATAGACCAAATACAACAAAGAGGTAAACAAATGAGACAAGGTAAAACTAAACAGTAATCTCTAAACTTGAGAACGAAGTTAGATAGAAATTTGCAGTTAATAGTATTCTTTTTAGAATAATTAAACATGAAATCATGAATAGCTCCAATTCTCAGCCACCAACCCCAAAAAGTAATTCTGATGTTATGGAATTGCCCGATGCACAGCGCCAAATTGTGAATTGGATTAGCCGCCATCCCAAAACAACTTTAGCGCAAGTGCTAGAACATACACAATTAGCAGAAGAACAGGTTCAAAGGTATTTACAAGAACTAACTGCCCAAGGTTTTATTCAGGAATTGTTAGAAGATGATATAGTTTATTATCAACGCCAATTAGCCAACAAGCAAAAGCATAAGTTACCGGATAAAATCTGGGATAAGCTCTAATTAATTAACAAGTTTCCATTTAAAAATTGCCAAGTTTTTTTAGCTATGCCTAAAATTGTTTCTATTCACTCATTTCGGGGTGGGACAGGTAAATCAAACTCTACTGCTAACCTTGCTTCTCTTGTAGCACGTTACGGCTATCGAGTTGGCATTGTTGATACTGATATCCAATCTCCAGGCATCCACGTTCTTTTCGGTTTTGATGACAAAAAGATTCAATATGCACTTAATGATTATCTTTGGGGTGTTTGTCCTATTGAAGATACAGCTTATGATGTGACTTCTGTTTTAGGCAAAAGTGCTAAACCTAACAGTCAGATTTATTTGATTCCTTCTAGTATTAAAGCTAAAGATATTACTAAAGTATTGCGAGAAGGATTTGATTTTAATCTGCTAAATGATGGTTTTCAGGAGTTGATAGTAGCTTTAGACTTGGATTATCTGTTTATTGATACTCATCCTGGTTTAAATGAAGAAACTTTACTTTCTATTGCCATTTCTGATATTTTGGTTTTGATTTTACGCCCAGATCGTCAGGATTTCCAAGGTACAGCCGTAACGGTTGAAGTAGCTAGAAGGTTAGAAGTACCAAGAATGCTTTTATTAATTAATAAAGCACTACCAGCCATAGATTTTGATGCTTTAAAAGAGCAAGTTGAAAAATCCTATAATGCAGAAGTAGCGGGAATTATGCCATTGTCGGAAGAGATGATTCAACTGGCTAGTAGTGATATTTTCTGTCTACGTTTTCCTGACCATCCTTGTAGTCGAGTTATGGATAAAGTTGCTCAGTCAATTCTCAAAACTTAGTTCTCAATAAGGGATGTGGTTGAGTAAATAATTTTTGACCTAACAGCATAAATCATTTAGAAATTATTTACAACACCCATCCCTGCTACCTGCTAAATATTAACGGTTGATTTACCAAGGGTTGCCAATCATAGTAAATGCTGACCAAAAATAGGGATGCTGTAAATCTTTGTCACCTAATGCGGTTAAAGTAGGTGGTAAATTAATGTTTGTGTCAGAAATTTTGAGTTGTCCATTTTGGAGTTTTACTTCTCCTTTGATCATTGCTAGTTGTGTACGTCGCAGTGCTTCCGCTTTGATGGGAGCAACTTTTAATTGATCATAAAATTCGCTCATTAAGCCTAAAGTTCCTTCATCAGAGACGTACCATAAACTAGCTAGAACCGATTTAGCACCTGCTTGGACGGCAAAACCCGCAAAACCTAATTCTGCTTCTTCGTCTCCCAAAGCAGTCCGACAAGCACTTAATACTGCTAATTCTACGGCTGGGCTATTCCAACCTAACTCTCTGAGTCGATCTAATTTTAATTGACTATCCCACAATTGAATGTAAGAATTATTGGGTGCACCTGGTTTAAATTCCCCGTGTGTTGCTAGGTGAATAATTCCATAGGGTTTTTGTTGGCGCTGGAGTTGTAAGTTTTTGAGGGTAAAACCTTCATTTAAGAAAGATTTGCCTGACCAAAGTTGAGAGGTGATGGTTTTTAATTCTGTGGGTACAGCTGGTAGAGGTTGTTGATTGGAAAATTTTGATGCACCCATTCCCAAAACTTCTGCATTTCTAATATCTACATAAGTTGTATCACTGAGACTGAGACTAGGCATTAATCCAATGCTGTAGCGTTCTACGATATATTGCTGACCATCATGCAAAGCAGCAAGAGGAAGCGATCGCAATCCTGTATCTAAAATAAATACTAAATTGTTAATTTGCTGATTTTGTAAATCTGCTTCTAAAGGCTGAATCAACCAACTATACATTTGTTGGGATGGTGCTAGATGTGCTTTACCTAGTTCTGGATCTGTAACTCTTCTTTTCCAAGCTTGTGCTACCCGCAAAACTTCAGCACGGCTAACATTTACTACTTTACGGACCGGTTGACCTTGACTTGTGACCAAAATTAATTCTAGGCGATCGCTATCGGCTTTAACAATATTAATACCAGCACTAGAAACACTTTCTGGGGCAAAATTCACATAAATGATCGCAGGTTTAACCCCTGTAGCCCGATTAATCTTTTGGAGAATTTCCCGCGCTTCATTGAAGGTTTTAATTCTCCTACTATTACCAATTTCTAAATATCCTAAATATTCATTACTAAATTTTTGCTCAATGGTTGTTACTATTGAATCATTTATAATATCCAAACCACCAATTTTCGGGAATTGATATGGTTGTTTTTGCAATTCCTCTGGGTTAGGTAGATTATCTGGTAATGTTGGTTCTGTTGGCTGTTCAGGTTGTTCAGGCTGTTCAGGCTGTTCCGGTATAGTCGGTTCTATCGGTTTAGGTGTAACATTAATAGTGATATTTTGGGGTGTAGAGGAAGAAACGCGATCATTTGCTTTAATACTAAAAGCCGTAATATTACCGCTTACATTTTCTGGTGGAGTATACACTAAAATTGTTTCTGCATTTAAAACTGTATTTGCTGTGACTGCTGTTCCATCTTCTAAAGTCAGTGTTCCGGCTGTAATTCCATCTAAAATTATACTTCGATTATCTAAATTTACATCATCAGTGGAAGTTAACAAATCCCCAAATGTAAATGTTACAGATTGATTTTCTTCAACGGTAGGTAATTGAGTATTTCCTGTAGTTAAAGTCGGGGGTGTATTAATAGAAGCAATTGTAATATTGCTGGGGGTATCCGTTGCAATACCACCATTAGGTAAAACAGGAAATGTATTGACAGGTGAAGTTGTTGTAATTTCAGAATTTCCAGCTTTAATATTACCTCTTAAACCATTAATACTCTCATCACCAATAATAAACGGTGCATTATCAAACCCTCCATCATGTTCAATTCTCACAGATCCTGATTGACCTAAACCTAATGTATTTGTTGCAGAAGTAACAATAGTATTATTAGAAATCTCATTAGGAATTGAAACTATACTTAACCCTCTGACAGTCCCATTTGCTGATATATCTACATTTCCACCCACAACTTGGCCATTACTTCTATTATTTACAGCACGAGTATCAATACTGTCAAAAATAATATTACTGCCAATGTTTGCAGTTTTTAAATTTACTCCACCACTCACACCAGAATCTACACTAGTAGAATTTACAGATGTGCTAATTCTTCCTGTTGTTAAACTATTAGCAGCTTGTAAATTAATATCTCCACCTGTTGCAGCATTTTGTGCATCTGCACCAGAAATTAATGAATTAGTATTAATTTGATTTCCGGCTAATAAATTAATATCTCCACCAGTAGCTGCACCAGAACTAGCTGTTGCGAAAGAATTAATATCTGTTGTTGTAATACTACCAGCAGCCTGTAAATCTATTAAACCACTTGTAGCATCTGCTTCATTTTTAGTTATTGCAGAAGAGTTAATTAAACCAGTGGTAATATCTGCACCGGAATTTAATGCAATTTGTCCACCTATAGTATTATCAGGGTTAGGAAAAGAAGCCGAAATAATATTGCTATTTGCAAATGAATCTATAGAAATTACATCAATATTGCCAGTAGCTTGAATATTTACCGCACCACCTGTAGATGCACCGACAAAATTTGTTTGAGCAAAACTAGAAATTGCTCCTGTTTTAACATAGCCTCCTGTAGATTGTAATTTAATTGAACCAGCAGTAGCATTATTAATGGCTTGAAAGTCCTCTCCATTAGTAGAAGTAAAAGCTGAAGTATCAATTGTACCTGTGTCAATATTACCACTGGCTTTAATATCTATCGCACCACTAATGGCACTACCAACATCAGGAGTTTGAGCAGAACTGCTAATATTTTCTGTCTTGATATTGCCTCCAGCTTCTAATTTAATCTCTCCACCTGTTGCTATATCATCCCAAATAGATGTAGAAGTAATATTACCTGTTTGAATATTACCTCCAGCTATTAATTCAACTTTCCCTGCTGTATTAGAATTATGTTCTAATGATTGACTTACTAAAGTATCTATATTTTCTAAATTAATATCTCCAGTAGCACTAACAATTACTGGGCCACCATAGGAAGAAGTGTTAATATCACCTGTAACCGTGACATTTCCTGGTGTTGATGGCCCTTGAGTTGTATCTAAACCTGCTATACTAGCATCATCACTGAAAGGTTCTATTAATTGACTAACTCCTGCTCTTAAAATTAATGCTGAAGTTCGACCTAAAATTTTAGCTTCTTCTGAACAATTACAAGCATCAGTAATATTAAAATCTGGAGAAGTAATTGTCACGCTACCATTAATAATTATACTACCTCTTGATTCAACTTTTAACGCTGGACCTTCATAAGTTCCAAAAATTACATCATTTTCGGAACTAATAATTGGGTCATATAAACTAATAAAACTATTAGCTGTTCCTTGAGAATTAAGAATTGAAAATTTGCCACCACTAGCAAAGTGAGCATCAAGGGAAATTTGACCATCACTTACTAAGGTTAAATCTCTACCACTAATAAAAGGAGTTTTTTGTAAACTATTCAGGGCTAAAACATCAATTCCTTGTTTACCTTGAATATAAAGATTCCCCCCTGTATTAGCTGCAAAAGCATGAGATTCACTATCACGAACTTTTACAGTATTTCCAGCAATTAAATTCAAATCTCCAGTTGTGGAAAGTTGGCTTTCTGGTAAAAGTAAGTTTTCTTTTGCTGATAAAATAGCAGTATCAGCCGTTATTTTTTTCGCTACTACATCACCATTTTGTATTTGTAATCCAGAACCAACTAATTCTACTTCACCGTTATTATTTACTATTAAACTGGAAGCATTCCCACCAATACCACCTGTTAACAGGGTAGCTAAGGAATTACCAGATTGATTTGTATTGGCAGAATTTAAAGGCTGAATTTCTAAACTTAAAGGATTATCCCCTATACTTAATCTAACTAAACTTGTACCTGGAACAGTTGCTACCGTTACTTTACCATCTGGTGCAGCAATTTCTCCTGTACTAGCAATAGTACCACCTAATAAAGTTAAGTTATTGCCTGGGTTAACTGTTAAATTTCCTTCATTAATAATTGCACTAATTGTGTTAGTATCAAAGGCAAAACTCTGAGGATTACCGAGTAATGTAGTATAATTGTTTATCCCTTGAGCATTAAACCAGTTTTCACCAAAACCAATGCGGTTGGCTGTGGTAGCTGTGAAAGATGCGGGAAGATTTAAACTAGCATTTGCCCCGAAAATAATCCCAGATGGATTAATTAAATATAAATTGGAATTACCACCTGTAACTGTAATTAATCCATTAATAACTGAGGTATTACCACCTGTAACCCGTCCTAAAATATTTTGAATTGATGGTTGAGACAGAAAGTTAGCTGTTTGGTTGGCATCTAGTCCAAATTCTGAGAAGCTATGAAATAAATTTGTGCCATTACTATTTAATGTCCCACCACTAATATCAATATTATTGCCTTGGGTATTAACTACTGTCCCAGTTCCATCATTGGCAGGTGTAATTGCTTCTGCCTTTGCCACAGTCAGAAATATACCACTTATCAATGGTAATGCACCAATGGCTAAACCTGTCAACTGTAAGATTAACCAACAATTTTGATTAATTAATTTTTTCTGATTTCTATGCTCACTGTGTGGCCAATAGCTCTCTAAATTAGCAGATAGGAGTTGTTGATGATTATACACTTTCTTAACAATAAAAGTTACTGATTTCATAATCATGCTTAAATAGTTACTTAACGAGTTCTTAACTTTATTTTAAATGGACATTTACAGTCTCTTAAATTTGTGGATATTTTTAGCAAAAGACTGTAAATTACTTGTTGATGTTCCTATATTTATTTTGCAGGTGTGGCTGCATTTTCTCATTCTTTATTGACGACAATAATTAAGTTTTATCAAGAAATATATCAGGAGTCGGAATGTAGAATCCAGAATAGATTTTATGATCTCAGTAGATAAATAAACAGGTTTTAAACCCCCCAGAAAACAAAAATTTCCTAATTCTAATTTAATTCATGTCGGAGCTATATTGTTTAGCAATTATATTCTAATATCTGTGTTATCTTGCAAACAAATGCTTAATCTAGACAAAAAACACAAATTCTGGTATATTTATCTACTGCTAGTTTTAACAATAAGTCCATTACAAATGTTAAACAAATATTAAAACTCCATACATACGATGAAATAGTGATTAACAATGACAAAAACACAGCAAATATCATCTTTGTGGTTAATTTCCCATCTAACAAAGTCGGTTAGTTGGGGTTTAATATTCGCTTTAGCATTATTAGTAGTCAATTTTAGCTGGGTAAAACCTTCCTGGGCGAATAGAAGAGAAAGGGTGGAGGTAGATGGAAAAAACACTCTAGAAATAGATGATTTTGATTACTGGGCAGGTTTGTGTAAGTCTTTAAAAGAAGAAAAAAAATATGATGAAGCAATTGTAGCTTGTAATGAAGCAATAGAAATTAAACCCGACAATCCAGAAATTTGGGTGAGACGTGCTGAGGTATTATTAGGACAAACTAAGTTTTCTGATGCTTTATTATCATCACAGCAAGCTTTACGTATCCGTCCTCAATTTTCCTCAGCGTTAGCGAATCAATGCGAATCTTTTATTAACTTAACTAGATTTCCCGAAGCGGTTGAAGCTTGTGATTTAGCATTAATTGGAGATGGTAATTGGGGAGATTATACCGCAGTAACGGGATGGTATTATAAGGGATTTGCTCAAAGTAAATTAGGTCAATTTAAGGAAGCGTTAGAATCCTATGAAGGTGCTTTAAAAGTTGACTCCCAAGATACTTTAAGTTTGGTGGGTAGCTGTGAAGCTTTATCAAAATTAAACAGATTAACAGAAGCCGTTACAGCTTGCGATTTAGCAATTAAAACTAATAAAAATTGGCGGAATTTTACACCAGCTATTGCTTGGTATAATAAGGGATTGGTGCAAAGGAAAATTGGGCAAGTTGAAGAAGCTATCACTTCATTTGATCAAGCTTTGGCCTTAAATCCAAAAGATACAAATATTTGGTTAGAACATGGCAAAGCTTTATCTACTGTGGGGCAATTTTCTCAAGCGGCTATTTCTTATGATTTTGCTGTTAAACTTAGCCCTAATTATTCTCTAGCTTTGGCTTATCAAGCTTCTAATTTGAATAAATTCCGCAACAAAGAAAGTTACGAAAAAGCCATAGAAGCAACAGATAAAGCCCTACAAGGTGATAATCAATGGGGTGATTCTAGTCCGGCTTTAGCATGGGAAGAAAGAGGAATCGCTTTAGCAGGTTTACAGAGATATGAAGAAGGGTTATCATCAATAGAAAGAGCGATCGCCCTCAATACTAAAAATCCTGAAACCTGGAATAATCGTGCTGCTACTCAATGGTTTTTAGGCAGGTATACAGAAGCTTTGGCTAGTAGCGATCGCGCAGTTACTTTAAATCCAAAATATGCTCAAGCTTGGTTTAATCGTGGTAGGATTCTCCGCACCCTCAAACGCTATCGAGATGCACTTTTATCCTACGACAAAGCTTTAGAAAATAGTAGTAATGCTGGTAATTTAGAATTAGCCAATATTTGGGCTAACAGAAGTGTGGTATTGTGGCATTTAGACCGCAACCGAGAAGCATTAGCCGCCGCAGATCGGGCAATTAGTTTAAATCCTGAATTATCCCAAGGCTGGTATAATCGGGGAGTAGTGTTATCAGAATTAAGACGCTATTCGGAAGCCGTCACAGCCTACAGTCGCGCTAACACTTTAACTCCCAACAATCCCACAATTTTAACTGGTCGGGGTGTAGCATTATTAAGATTGGGTAGATTAGAAGAAGCGATCGCTTCTTTTGATGAAGTGTTAAAATTAGATTCTGCTAACTCCATTGCCCAATCTAGTAAATTAACTGCTGAAAGAAGATTACAAGAAAGATTAGAACGGCTACAAAGGCAAGGAACAAAATCAAGGTAAATAGGTTAAATTATTTGGTTGGGTTTGACCCTATTACCCAACCTCATACAAGTTTATTCTTCTTGACGAATCTTCACAATCTCCTCCACCCAGCGCCGTCGGTCAGAGTGTTCTAAACTTAAAATATCTTCTAAACGCCAATGGAAATAATAAGCAATACAGGCTACCTCCTCATTTAGCGCATCTGAGGGGTAGCCAATCATTCCCCCGCCAAAGCTAACTCCACCTGAAAATTAGCACTACACTTAGGACATTGTACCGGAATATGAGCCTCACCTTGTTGATTAATCCGATTATAAAACTCCCGTAAATAAGCCAAATCTCTCGAAAAAAGATTTTCCAATAAATCAGGAGTCACTTCCGATAAACTTCCCAACCGGATAATTACCCGTGACAACATCACCAGCATCCCATAAGCTGAATTTTCCTGTGCTAAACGATTTTTTTGAATAGAAATCTCATCCTTGGCAGTAGTTAATCGCATGATTCCGTGACGATGCACATTATTTTCACCATCTACCAAACCTCTAGGTAGAGTAAATTCAAATTCAGCTTGCAAGCTATTTTCACTCATAAAATTGTAGTTATAAGCAGTTGTGCAAAATTAATTTCCTACGCGGAGTTAGGGAACAGGGAACAGGGAACAGGGAACAGGGAACAGGAAAAGAAGTTGTGTAATTAATTCTGCCTAATTACTTATTAGATATATAGGAATCCTAAATGATTCGTGAAAAATTTTCGGTATGTGTAGGGTAGGCATTTTTGGGTAAAACACTGAACAGAAGGGAAAACTGTAGTCAATGCCCACCTCAGTATTTTTCAATAATCAAACAGGAATGCTATATTTGAACATGGAAAAACAATATCAAAATCACTAAAATTAACACAAGCTTAGTGATAAAAATCAAAATATTCTCTTGTCCCAGTATCCAGAGTTTTCACTGCGCTTCTTCTTCCAATTCATTAATTTGGCGATAAAATTGCTGTAAATAGCTTAAATCACAAGCAAACAAATTTTCTATCACCACTGGAGTAACTTCATCTAGAGCACCTAATTTAGTGATTACCCTTGATAAAATAACTACCGTCGCATAAGCCGGATTCGTTTTTACACGCGGGTCACGTAATGGCACAATCTCATCCATTGCTCTAGATAAACGCATTACACCTTTGCGGTGTAGATTTCCGTCTGCATCCAAGTAACCTTTAGGTAATGTAAACTCAAACTCAGTTTGTAACATCCAAACCTACTTCAATCTCACTAATCTATTGTCAAACTAATCCTAATTTGTTCTGATTAATTCTTCCACCACTAATTCTAGTTCCTCAATCTGAAATTCATTACCAGCCGCTTTCAAATCACCAATTTTATAGCTAGTAGGCCAGGCACGTTTAAAATCATATCTAGCGGCTTCTCTTGCACCCTGGTCATAAATCACCAAAAACCCATCTTTCCGCTTTTGTCCCCATTGCTTATTTTGTACGTTTTCAAACCATTTCCACATAGTTTGGGAAATGCTCAATCCCCGTTTAAGAGTAATATTTCCTACTTTGACATTACCAGGAATTTTTGTCCGTACCACTACACCACCTTTGGTTACTTCAGCAATTTCTATGGGATCTTGCTTGACATTAAACCCTTGGCAGTCCATGAAATAACCATCTATTTCTTGACTACCTTCCAAGATTAGCTCTAAGTAAAACTTTGAATTAGTGAGAATTTCTGGCAATGACATGACATTCTTGACCTCAAAATATGAACAAAAGGTAAAAGACAAAGAAAACAAACTCATAGTTTGCATCTTGTTTTTACCTTTCTATTGTCTACTTTTACTAAATCAATCGCCACTTAAAAACTTGCAAAACCTTAAATCTGAACATCCGAATTTTTACTTGACGCGGTGCAAAGATTCATAAACTAGCTCTACAGTCTCCGTTGCTAGTCCTTCTGCACCTGCTTCCAATTTAGTAGATTTATAACTTTGAGGCATTACACCTGTAAGGTTCCAACGAGCAGCTTCTTCACCACCTTGGTTATAAGCAGTCAGAGAGCCAGTTTTACGTTCACCTTTAGTCTTAGTTCCTCCCCCAACACTAACCTGAGAGTGGGAGTCCATAAACCATTCATACAGTCTTCTATCGTCTACAGTAGCTACGTACTCGACAGTAATTTTCGCATTGGTGATCCCGGTAACAGTAGCCTGAATCACACTTTTACCACCTTTGGTAACACCAAAGGATTTCATATCACCTGCTGTTTGCAGAGTGGTGCTAATTCCACTTACCTTCTTCACAATTAAATCGCTGAGTCCATCTAACTCAAAATAAAACTTGGAACCAGCGAGAATTTCACCAGCAGCCATAAGATAACTCCTATTTGTTAATGACCTAATTTTTACTTAATCTATTAAACTGTCCGAATTAGCTCTTCACAGAGAATTTCAAAGGTTTCTACCGCTAGGTCTTTGCTCTCAGAAGAAAAGTCAGACACTTTATAAGTTTTAATCCAAGCATTGGTTAAGTTCCAACGCAATACCTCTTTGTCTTCACTATCATAAGCAACAATAGAGCCATTTTTACGGTTGCTTCTCCACTTACCTTCACCACCTTCACTCTTAGGCATTGAACCTTTCATCCAGTTATACCAATCCATGTCACCTTCAACCAGATAGGCTTCAATGGTAACGTTGGGGTTTTCTTCAAAGCCGGAAGATGTGGTTTGCCACAATGTCTTACCATCTTTGGTAGAAGCAAGGGGCTTTTCATGTCCAGATGTTTGTCCAGAAAAACTTACTTCAGTCACACTTTTGACTAGTTTGTTAGCAATACCGTCAAACTCAACGTAGTATCGACTAGTTGGAATTGGTTTTAACTCTGCCATAATTTCAACCCTTTAATGATTCAAGCAAATGATAAAAAATTTTTGGCTGTACAGACGTGATTAAGATCACATCTGTACAATCAAGTAATTACTGGTTAGGAGACCATTGACTAAAGCGGAAGATCACAAATTCCGCAGGACGTACTGGACAAACGCCTACTTCAATGTATAAGCGTCCTAACATCATAGTCTCATGGGTGTTAATACTAGCGTCGCACTTGACATAGAAAGCTTCCGCAGGTGAAGCACCAAATAAAGCACCTTCTCTCCAAAGTCTCTCTAAGAAGTTGCTAACAGTACGGCTAACACGCGCCCACAGGTCTTGGTCGTTAGGCTCGAATACTACCCACTGAGTACCCAGTTCCACTGACCTTTCAATGTAGCTCATTAAGCGGCGTACACTGATATAACGCCATTGTACATTATCTGGTTCAACAAGTGTACGAGCACCCCAGATTTTGATACCACGATTGGGGAAGGTACGTATACAGTTGATTCCCTTCGGGTTCAACAATTCTTGTTCACGCAAGTTTGTTTCATAAGCTAAACCAATTACACCTCTTGGTGTTTCGTTAGCTGGTGCTTTGTAAACGCCTCTAGTTTCATCGTTGCGACACCAAACACCTAGCATGTGACCAGAGGGAGGAACAAGAATTGGTCTACCACCGTTGCGGGGGTTGGGAACTTTGATCCAGGGGTAGTATACTGCGGCAAATTGGGAACGACGGTTAAAGGCATTTAACCATTGTGCAACGTGCTGGGGCTTAACTTGCGAAGGTGCTACTGGTGTGCCACCATCTTTGCAAGGAGGAGGATCTAGAACTACCATCCGGCCAGGTGCATTGCTTTCGCACATACTGACCATAGCTTCCATAATCCCATGTACTTGATCCAGGCTCAAAATACCATCTTGATACACCCGCATCAGGTCAGGGAAGGCCAGCATGGTAATATCATCAATTTCAAAGATACCTTGCATACCTTTGCGCTCATCACGTGCCCCTTGTACATCTCTGGGGAAGCGATCGGCAGTGGATACTACGGGTGGAGGGCTAACTTCGTAAACACCATTGGCTGGACGACGGGATAGAGGTTGTCCGGGTGCCTCTAGGTCAGCGATGGAGATAAAGGGAGAATCTTGTAGAGCTGTAACCGCATAAGTACCAACTTCTGCTGCTACTTGTGGGTCCATTGTCAAGTGGTCATAGACTTCTAGCTCGTTTCCATCCCGGCTAACTATAACTTTAAAGAATTCACCTGTATTTAAAGGTGGTTCAGCTCCAGGGGCTGCTGGGGGAAGAGGTTCACTTTCTTGAATAACAATGTTTAGTCTACCTGATTCACCGTCAAAATCATCTTCTGGTTGATCCGCCGGTTTCAGTGCTATTCTCAGGGCTGGACGATTACCTGATGTACGCAGCTTTATACCTGATTCTTCGGTTACTGGTGCTTGCTCACCTGGTTTTAGAGGTAATTTAGTACCTAAACTAACTACCCAGCAGCGCCCACCACCATTGAGAAACCAGCCATATACGGCAAAGGGTAGATAAGCATTAAAGTCAGTGAAACCATCAGAACCTTGTTTAGCAAAGTATTCCAGGTATTCGTTCCAGGAAGTCACCAGCATTGGTTTAAACAGTTCAGCATCACCACGTACATCTTCAGTGAAGCCAATAAATCCGGCAATATTTGTACTTACACCCTCAATTGGGCGACTACCTCTATCTACCTCTTCAACGTAGACACCAGGAGCAAAGTAATCTAATCTAGGCATAGTGGGTGATTTTCCTGTATTTGCTTATAAACAGTCTTTAAATTTTTAATAGCCCTTTGTACCAATGACTTCATTTGCTCTAAGCAACTTTTCTTCATTGGAACTAGTTAAAGTATGGCTGTGTGGGTTGAAAGGTATTGTCAACGTCACATACAAAGCTGGACGTAATGGTACACCCAAGGCACTCCACAGCATAGCTGCATCTGTGGGATGGACAGCTGAAACAGTCATGGATAACTCTCCATGACCACGTAGTGCGGGAGGCAATACCTCTTCTCCTAATGAGTCAAATGGCAGCAGCAGTCTTAATGCTTCTGACAGGAGACGCTGTTCCCCTAAACTGGTAAAGTCCCAGGCACTGACCAAAAATGATATATCAAACCATCTAATTGGTGACTTTGATTTTACCCCTGACTTTGCTTGTTGTGAGCACTGCTGTTGAACACACAGGTTTTCCCGAATGTTGTAACAGTATAAATTGAGTCGAGGGTTAACATTTTTATTCATACCAGGATGGTTGAAGTCAATTTGCTCTGTACTGAGCAGAGAAATACCACCAGCTAAAATTTCTGCCAAAGCCTGGGTAGCAGCTGGGATCATAGTACACAACAGCAGGGATCTTGAAATTTTCCCTATCAAGTTGATGGTTAAATTTGATTCCATCATCTTGATTGTTTAGGGGGTGAGCGTCTTGACTAATTTGTAGAGGATAACTATAGCTTTTAGTTACTCTACGGGAAAGTGTAAATCCTAAAGTACAGGTTAAACCTTTTTGATCAGGCTTTTCTGTAGATTTGCCACTTTATGGGTTAGTTATACATAGCTTAGATATCCGGCCTATGGGTGGTTATTAGACTTTGGTCGATATTCTAAATAAATGTTTTAATCTGGCGGAATGATTTGCTTGTGCATTAAGCTAAAAATGTCCGCATTTATACAGTAAGTGGTAAAAATGCTACAAGTTGATCATTTTATCTGGTTGTCGCAGTTATGTATCTGCTTACTTTTCAAGTGTGCTGGAGAGTAAATGATGAAGGTTGCTACTCAAAGGTTGACGGCTGCGATGCATCTACCTTCGCTTGATAACGATTCAGCAAAGAAAATGTTGCTGATTGACATTAACTGTGTTTTTCAACTCATTATTCGTCAGATAACAAGCTTGCTGCCAACTATGGCTGTGTGGGCTGTTTATCAAGATTTAGATGTGGGAGATCGTCAGTTAGTTACAGAGGAGTTGAATTTTGATATATCTCAACTACAACAGGAGAAATGGCTCTCAGATAATTTACCTATTCTTACTGTTATACAACTAGATGTTGCGGGGTATTATGCCTATGTTTGTTGTGTGGGTGAACAAAGACCAGGTGCGGCTGAGTATGTATGTATTTGTAGCTGTGAACCGCTTGTTGAGCGACACCAGCAGTTATTTTTAGATAATGCTCAGATTCTGAGTCAGTATCTTGTGATGTATAAGGAGCGATCGCATCAACAGCAGGAAATGTTAGCTTTGTCTGATGCCTTGAGTAGAACAGAGCATCAATTACGCAATCCTTTGGCTTTGATTCACCTCTATGCTGAAAACTTGCGTTTAGCTTTGCCCTCTGGTTGTTTACAAGAGCAAGCGACATTAATCCGCCAAACTGTGGAAGAACTTAGTTCTAAGCTGACAAATCTTCTCTACTGCGGACAAAAAACCAGATCAGAAATCAAACAACATGATTTATCCAAAATAGTAGCTGAAAGTGTCCAACGTCTAGAACCTTGGTTAAAACAGAAAGATTTACAAATCCATTACCCCAAAAAACCTGTGTCTGTAAGAGTGGATGCCTGGCAGATGAAACAGGTTTTTGATAATTTATTCACAAACGCCATCTATTTTAGCCCTCCAGGGGGGAAAATCCTTTGTAATTTGTACGCTTATAGTAATGAAGTGTTAGTGGAAATTTGTGACTATGGTTCTGGAATTTCCGAATCTGACTTGAAGCAAATATTTGAGCCTTTTTATTCTCGCCGTTTGGGGGGTACAGGCTTGGGATTGGCGATCGCTCAAAAAATTATTCGTGAACATCAGGGTAATCTCTGGGCAGAAAATATCCCTCAAGGGGGCGCTCAATTCTCCTTTACTCTACCTCGATGAGACTTTAATACTCAGAAAACAGCAAGAGGTGGAATATTACCCCTTACACTGCTTCTGACCAAAAGGCTATCAGCCATCAGCTACAAATCCAAACCCCTAAATTTATCTACAGCATATTTCAGGTAAATGAGGTACAAACTGAAACTGAAAACTCCTAAAAATAGGGAACAGGGAACAGGGAACAGGGAACAGGCAATAGGCAACAGGCAACAGGCAACACTTCGACTGCGCGAGCGTGCGGTACAGGCAATAGGCAACAGGCAATAGGAAAAAAGTATTTCTATATTCTTCTTTCCCCCCTGCTAGAAAGCCCCCTGCCCCCCTGCCTCTTCTCCCCTGCCTTCTGCTGTATTTAGGGGTTGGCTGAATGCTGTATACTGATCGCTTTGCTGACCAATCAGGGACAAGATCATGAACGGCAAAAAAGAGCTAATCTCCATTCTGCTTGTAGATGATGAGCCACAATTTCGTCAGGGAATACGTACATTATTAAATTTTTATAACAATAGCGGCCGCATTGGCTTAGAAATTGTTGGTGAAGCGGCTTCTGTTGAACAAGCTGTTAAGTTAACGGCTGAACAACACCCGGCTTTGATTTTGCTGGATCTAGAGTTGCCGCCAGAAGATGGTATTACGGCTCTGATCCGGTTGAGTGAAATATCCTATAATGGGAAAGCTTTGATATTATCAGCCCACCAACAAGATGATTGGGTGTTTCGAGCGATGCAGGCCGGGGCTTGGGGATATGTGTTTAAAGACCAACTGGCTACTCAATTATGTGAGGCGATCGCTACAGTGATTGATAACAAGGTATATTTACCTCCAGAAGTGGCCACTGCTTTCTTCCGTCTGTTTCATTATTATACAGGTCATTCCCTCGCTTCTGGAAATGAGATACATTTGACAGAGCGAGAACGAGAAGTATTAAATTGGTTAGTTCAAGGAGCCTCTAACGAACAAATTGCTAAACGTCTTTACATTACCGTCGCTACCGTTAAAGCCCATTTAACAGCTATTTTTGAAAAATTGGGAGTTACTAGCCGCACTCAAGCAATTGTTAAAGCTTTAAAGCTAGGTTTAGTTGTTCCCTAATCCAAACAGTGACAAATTCATTTTTCTAAGGGGGTGGAGTTAATTTGTCATTTAAGGCCAAATAGACATAATATTCTATTTACCCTTGAGCAGTATTTGGATCTTATTGAATGCTTACTAGCCTTTTCTTACATGGAGTTGAGCAGAATTCACACCAATCATCACCAGATGTAGTTTAGCTATTAAAATATTGATCTTGATCTAATTCCCTCAAGGCTAAAATAAAACCGTTCTTTACAACCACTATCATTATAAATTATCCACTCAGGATTTAAGATTGAGAAGTGTACAACATCAATGAGTAACTATTTAGCAATTGCCACTCTAACCGCAACTTTACAAAGAACTTTACAAGCTAGTATACAAGCAGATGTGGATGGTGCGAGGGTAACAACCCTAAGACCAGACCGTTTAAATAGTAGTACCCCAGAAGCGGGGGTAAATATTTTCTTGTATGATGTTTTATTTAATCCTGCTTGGCTAAGTGCGGATTTACGCCGTCGTCACTCAGAAGAAAAATATATTAAGCCGCCACAAACAGGTTTGGATCTTTATTATTTGTTGACCTGTTATGGTAATGATGTAGAGCTAGAATCACATCGTTTAATGGGTAGTATTGTCCGTACTTTTAGTAGTAAGGCGATTATTACTCAAGATATGGTACGGGAGACGATAGCAGATTCCACTTTTACATTTTTGGCAGATTCTAATTTAGCTGATCAGTTGGAGTCTATGTACATTATTCCGACTGAACTAAATGTAGAGGAATTATCAAAAATTTGGTCGGTATTTTTCCAAACACCTTACTCTTTATCCATTGCTTACAAAGCCAGTGTAGTCTTAATTGATGGTGGAGAAATACCCGCAAAACCACTACCGATTCGCCGCCCTCAGCCCCATGTTACACCAAACCAGCCGGCAATTACTCAAGTGCGATCGCTAGAGCCACTATCAGCAATTTGGCAACCTTCAGTAACAGCTAACATCCCTCTGATTCTTGCTACCAGTACCATAGTAATTAAAGGTAACAGACTCAATGCAGATGTCACAGAAATACGCCTTGGTAATGCGGTATTGACCCCCCAAAAAGTCACTGATTCACAAATTACAGTGGATCTTTCTCTAGTAGAGATAGAATCTCTCAGGGCTGGCGTGCAAAGTTTACAAGTGATTCATCCCCAGAGAAAAAGCTCTTCAAACGTAGTACCGATTTCTATTCGTCCTACTATCCAAGAAATTACCGTCACTAATGTTAAAGGTAGAAGTGGTAATCCTCGTTCGGCGGATTTGAATGTTGTGACAAATTTAACTATCGAAGCCAAACAAGAAGTAGCCTTAGTTTTAACAGAAATATCACTAGAGCAAGGAATAAGTTACACTTTTGATTATAGTAAGCATCAACGCTCTGATTCTAATTCTATTACATTTGCTATTAAAGACTGTTTACCAGGAACTTATCTAGCCCGTTTAGTCATTGATGGTGCAGAAAGTTTGCTGACAGTAGATAGAGATCCTAGTAGTCCGACTTTTGAGCAGTACATTAGTCCCATTGTAGTCATATCCTAAATTAATCAGGAAACTATGATAAAACATGAGTTACTAACTCGTACTTTCCCCAGAATAGCCCATAATTCTGAATGGTACAGAAAGAATTATGATGAATTGATGTGGGCATTAAAGCAAGTACGTAAGTTGTTGACCAATCAAGACATAGAGGAAAAAAATCCTGTATCTGTACTGAGTGAGAATAATGCTCTCAAAGTCCTTAGTCAAACTTTTGGTTTATCGGATTACGAGTGTAATATTTTGTTATTATGCTTAGGTATGGACTTTGACTTTGATTGGGAAACTTTGTGTATTAATGCTAGAGGTGGCGATCGTCAGAGGCCCTATCCAACCTTGAGTATAGCTATGTCTATCTTTCCTGATAGTTATTGGACAGCTTGTGCACCAACCTCTCCCCTACGTCAATGGAAATTAATAGATATAAATGAAACTACGAGTTTGAGTTTAAGCCCTCTCAAACTAGATGAACGCATATTACACTATATATTAGGTGACAACTCTTTAGATCAAAGATTAAGAAGTGTAGTTAAACCTGCAACAAAAGATCAGAAAATTAATGTTCCTTCCCATCAAAGATTAGCTGACCAAATTGCTAAAACTTGGGTACAGCCTTATCAGGAGTTAGAAATACCAGTAATTCAGTTGTGTGGGGATGAAACAGCCAGTAAAAGAGCGATCGCAGCTACAGCTTGTCAACAGTCAGGCTTGGATCTTTATATCATGTCTGCTGGTGTAATTTCTAGTCTCCGCAATGATGAAATTCGAGATTTATTACATTTGTGGCATCGAGAATCAATTTTACAAAGCAGTGCTTTACTCTTAGATTGTGATGATATTGAGATTTCAGAACCCAGCAAAGAAAGTATTATTACGCGGTTAATTGAGAATATTCCGAACTATCTGATTGTTAGCAGTCCAGAAAGAAAGCGATCGCGCCAACGTCCCCTGATTAATTTTGATGTCCACAAACCCAGTACGGAAGAACAACGCTATATTTGGTCTAACATTCTCGACGGCAATGATCAAACTCTCCACAATTGCGTAAATACTCTAGTTTCCCACTTTAGCCTCAATGCCTCCGCAATCCATACCGTATGTTTAGAAGCTAAAAGCCGGATAGACAAAGGAGAGCAAACGTCTCTGAGCATGGTTCTTTGGGATACCTGTCGTTCTCAAGCTCGGCCTCGATTGCATGAACTAGCCCAACCAATGGAATCAGGCGCGACCTGGGAAGATTTAGTTTTACCAGATATCCAACGCCAAGTATTACAAGATATTTCTGCTCATGTTCGTCAAAGAATGACAGTATATGAAAAGTGGGGATTTGGTAAAAAAGGTAGTCGGGGTTTGGGTATTAGTGCTTTATTTGCAGGGCCTAGTGGTACAGGTAAAACTTTAGCAGCAGAAGTAATTGCTAATGAACTACATTTAGACTTATACCGCATAGATTTAAGCCAAGTAGTTAGTAAGTATATTGGGGAAACGGAAAAAAATCTGCGTCGAGTATTTGATGCCGCAGAATATGGTGGTGCTATCTTACTATTTGATGAAGCTGATGCTTTATTTGGTAAACGTAGTGAAGTTAAAGATAGCCATGACCGTCATGCCAATATTGAAGTAGGTTATTTGCTACAAAGAATGGAAGCCTATCGGGGTTTAGCGATTCTGACTACTAACTTAAAAAGCTCATTAGACCAGGCATTTTTGCGCCGGATTCGATTTATTGTGCAATTTCCCTTTCCTGATGCTAACCAACGGGAGGAAATTTGGCAACGGATTTTCCCAAAACAGACACCAACCAAAGATTTAGACCCGGAATTGTTAGCGCAATTAAACGTGTCCGGGGGTAATATTCGTAATATTGCTTTAAATGCGGCTTTCTTAGCTGCGGATGCCGGTGAAGAGGTACAAATGAAACATCTTTTACAATCGGCTAAGAGTGAATACGCAAAATTAGAAAGACCTTTAACTGATGCAGAAGTAAGAGGTTGGGTTTAAATTTTCCGGTAACAGATACAAACAGGTGATAACTTACGGTGGGCGTTTCGCCATCGCTACTAACAAGATTTAGATAGAGTGTTGCTAATTCATTTAGGATGAATTTTGTTTTGCTCATACCGCTAAGGCGAAACCTCCAGGTTAGGCGCAAAGATACAAAGAATTCACCTTTACCGTTGGACAAAAATCTCAATTTATCCTGCAAATATGCAACGCCGATTTTCTATAATGTTTTGGAGGCGAGATCATAAGCACAGTTTCTTTCTCAAAATAACGCATAAGTATTTACCAACAGAGAAATTTGTAAAAATTGTATAAACAACACTACACGTTATTAACAAAGTATGCCACACTACTTATAGCCTATATTATAAACTTTTGCTTAGTAGTGATCTTACTAAACAAACCTAGATAAAAGTGGAGAAATAGTCTGATATCTTTATAGCCACAATTCTGATGTAACTGCCAAAAAACGTGGTTTCATCAAGAAAGTATTAACTAGGTTCACAATAACCAAGTGAAACCTGTTAAAAAGAGATTGTCAAAGGCACAGAGGGCTAACCCATATCTGGAAGTGGAGGGATAACTGCTCCCATGCTCCCTGTGAAGGTTTCGCAATTTCTAGATTTGTCTAGGTATTGTATAGCACTATACGCTACTGCCTGATCACCAAACACCACCACGCTAAAAAAATGTACCATAAACAACATAAAAACAACCAGAATTCTTCACAATCTGCTCATACACCAGCTACAAACCAATTTGCATCATCCAAATTTCTTGTACAACCTAAACAAGAAGGAGGAAAATCGGTATCAGCAGAAGAATACGAAAAGATCAAATCATCTGATGGCAACTACCTAGATTCTTCCATAGTGACTAATCGCCCAACCCCCAAAGTACCAAGAGTACAGCCTAAACTCAAAATTGGTCAAGTTGGTGATAAATATGAACAAGAAGCTGATCACGTAGCACATCAAGTAGTGGAACGTATTAATACACCACAAAATCAGTCTGTTCAAAGTAAAGAAAATTTAGGAGAAGAAACTATCCAACAGAAACCCTTAGCAAGTACAATCCAACGTCAGGAATCTGCACTGGAAGATAAAGAAACAAAAGTAAATGCTAAAGGGCAAGTTTCAGATGCCGATCATGAAATGGCAGCAACCCAACAATTAGAAACATCCATTCAAACAGCTAAGGGTGGTGGTCAGCCATTAGCTGATAACGTCCGGCAGCCAATGGAACGGGCATTTGGCGCAGATTTCAGTGGAGTAAAAGTACACACAGATGCTCGTTCTGATCAAATGAATCAATCTATCCAAGCCAGAGCATTTACCACAGGTCAGGATTTGTTCTTTAGAAGTGGAGAATACAATCCAGGTAGTCGGGGCGGACAGGAGTTAATCGCTCATGAATTAACTCATGTTGTCCAACAAGGAGGAGCTAGTCAAGTTCAAACTAAACCAGTCCAAGCAGTTAAGACTCAAGGTAGCTCAGAAAATATATCTAACATCCAAAGATCACCAGTAAAAGTTGCACAGAGAGCATCAGGGCTAGTTGTCGCTAAACAAGGAATTATGCAAAACATTCCTGGTGGTGCGAAGAATCTGGAAAACGTAGCTGGAGACACGAGTGCTATAGTAGCAGGATTGGAGCAGTTAGCAGTGCAAGCAGGTGGAAAATTTGGTTCAAACGCAGATTTTAGAACCAATGTAGCACCACAGATAGATGCAGCTTTTCAGAGCAATTTAGCTAATACTAGTGTTCCAATTGACTTTGTTGAGACGAGAGGAGCCAATATCCATTGGAAAGGATCTGTGCGCTTTAGAATGGGAACTCCTGTTGCTGTTGGCCAAGGTGGGAAAGCTAATGTTAGCTCAAGCTATGGTGGCAGTGCAACTCAGACTAATAAAGTGAGTGAGTCAACTACAGATGGAGCTAAAGTGACAGGTGGCCTCAAAGCTGGGGAAGCTAAAGCAGGTGGAGAAGCATCCGTTGGTGGTGAATTATCTACCTCAACTACTCGTGCTACAGAAGGAACTGTATCAACCACTGCCAATAGAGGAGGTACAACAACTTCAGAGGCGATGTTAGCTACCTATGAAGCACCACTAATTGCAGAACTTTATCTTGCTCCAGAACTACATATGTCGGGTACTGATTACATCAATCCGTTCAAGTGGGGCATGGCTTTGGGTGAAGCTATCAAACCTTTAGGTAGAAAATCTAGCCAAGTTGGTTGTGGTAAAATCAGATACAGCTTGACTCAATAGATTAAGTAAGACCAGAATAATTAAATGTTATCTGATGATAGGGTAGTAATCCCAATATTTTAAGATTGCTACCTTCCATTCCTTACATTCTTGGCTGAAGTAAGGAAATTCAAGGAAATTTGTTGAGCCAACAAAATCAACAGAGTTGCAGTATAGATGAGTTTGGAGATAAATTAGAAGTCTAATAGAAATATTTTAAAGGAAAATCTCTGCAATCAGATTTTTATGTTTATTTAGCAATGCCGTAGGACGTATAAATATTTGAGTTATTTTAGCTCATTGGTGATAATTAAAATCAATCATATAATTGCTGTGGCAGAATAATTGAACCTGATTAATCTCAGTTTTGGCGATCGCGCCAGTAGTCCAAACAAGGAGAACCTATGACTCATTTTCAACCTGCAATTCCGCATATATCAACTCTGCCACCTTTAGAACTGGGTTCTAATGAGGATGTATTAAAACTATTGGACTCACTATATCAGCAGGGAGGAATCCCATCTGTAGTGAAATGGGCAAAAGAAGAATTACAACCTGGTCGTCCGATTGTTTACAAAGGGCGGATAAATGATGAAGATGTGGAAACTAAGATAATATACGATCGCTCAATCTGGCTTTTAGATGATCAAGGACAAGCCACTGATGAAGCTCAACTTCCACCTTTAACGGATGAAAATTATGGAGAAAGCGAGTTTTTTAGTTCTTGGTCTAGGCCAAGAGTCAAAGAGCCATTTGTTCTGCGATTGCGGACTTGGGTAAAATAAAATTTAATAATTGTTTAATCTAAGTAGGTAGTGAGAATTAAAAAAGTTAATAATATCTACCTACTTAGTACAGATGGGAGATTTGAGCATTTAATTAACTTATTGGGAATTTGAAAATGATTAACAGCAGTCGTTTAATCATGACAGTAGTGCTGTTATGTTTAACCACATATAGGGAAATTACGGAGAGAAAAAATCCAAGTGAGAATAAAAACAAACAGATTGAGTGAAAAAAGACACTTGAGAAATAGTAAATCATCAAAAATGGCATCAAAACCTATTCTCAATAAGGAGCAATAAGAATTAACACCACCCAGAGGAGTCAATAGATAAATAAATGAAGAGATTCAAGACAAGAATTATAAATTAAACTAAATAATTGTCTTTTAAATTATAGTAAGCTAATCCTCTATTGAGGTAAGCCATAGAAAAGTTTAGGTCAAATTTTATAACTTCTGTGTAATCTTTAATTGCATTATCATTATCTCCTAAAATATGGTAAATTATGCCACGATAGCAGTAAGAGTTTACATAGTTTAAATCAATCTTGGTAGCTTGTATGAAATCCTTACTTGCATTATTATAATCTCTCAAGCTATAGTAAATTATGGATCTCCCATAGTAAGCATCAACATAATTTATATCAGTATTTATAGCTTTTGTAAAATCCTCAATGGCATTTTCCATTTGACCTATATAATAATATGCAAAACCTCTATAGGTGTATGCTATGGCAAGTTTAGGATTTATTTCTAATGCTTTATTATAATACGAAATCGCTCCTTGATAATCTTCTCTATTAAAACATTCATTACCTATAAGAGTATATTCATTTGTTTTAGAAGATGTTAAATATTCTAAATAACCTCTTAAACAACCAGGGTAAAGCAATTCATCTATTCCTACTGAAACCTTACCATTAATTAAATTAATCATATTAGTTGGTATAAAGCCTGCTAATACAAGATTATATTTAGTTTGTGCTTCGTTGATTTCTTCTTGAATTAAAACACAAACTAGAACAGCATTTTTTTCAATTTCTTCTTTACTAATTGGCCATTTAACTTTATTAATATCTCCATGCTGGTGTCGTGATTTAACCTGAATACCAATATCAGGAACGGATGTTAAAGTAAAATCAATTTTTCCATCACCACCAATTTTTATTTCATAGTCAACAGCAGTAACAAGATTATCTAAACGAGATTTGACAACTTCTTCTGCCAGTTTTCCTTTCATGTTATTAATAAAAATGTCACGCACTGGAGAATTCCGTTTATATTTTTCAGCCATTTCCCAGCAAAAGTTTCTTAACTGATTTAATTTTTCACCAGAAATAATTGTTAATTCGCTATGTTTACCTTCTTCTTCACAACACAATAAAGAATTAGATTTTAATCTAGCGATAAAGTCAGCTTGCTGTGCTTTTAGTACATCTAGCCAGTCGATATTTTTATTATTTTCCTTTCACCTGACACCAACCTATATCTAGTGTTCCCAATAGGGGGCAAAAATATCACAATCATCAATTTTTATATTCGTGGTTTTTCGTCAGTTTGGGGTGGGTTTCGTAGTTTAATTTTGCGTTTGTGGTGTAAGTCGGTGAGGGTTTAGCACTGCTAAACCCCTACAAGAAATTTATATGTATTATAATTTTTGTGAATTGGTGTAAAGTGTTGGGTTTTGTTCATTAACTCAACCTACAGTAATTGCGATTGCTTCATTCTGCGTTGCTCCATTCGCAATGATATTATAATTCATTTTGCGTAGATTTTTATCATTTTAATTACTAATTTTAACTTGGTGGTGATCCTTCTTCTACGGGGCGAATTATTGGGGGTGGGGGGGTGACTTGGGCTTGAAAAATGCCTTCTAGGGCTTGTTCTAAGGTTTGAGCCATGACGATTCTATTTTCATAGGCTACTATGACTCTGGCTAGGGTGGGTAAGCTGTTTTCGGTGGCTTCTAAATAAATTGGTTCGACGTATAATAATGATTGTTCGATGGGAATGATTAATAAATTTCCTTGTATTGCTCTTGAACCTTGACGATTCCAAAGGGAAATTTGTTGCGAGATTACGGGGTCTTGATTGATTCTGGCTTCTATTTGTTCGGGTCCGTAAATTAGGCGTTCTTTGGGGAAGATATATAATAATAATTTACCGTAGTTTTCGCCATCGGCTCGTGCGGCTAACCATGCGATTAGGTTTGTTCTTTGTTTGGGGGTGTAGGGTAATAGTAAGATAAATTCGGCCAATGGTTCGTCGGGTAAACTGGTGATTAAATAATATGGTTGCACTTGTTGGGGTTGGCTTCCATAAATTTCTCTAGGTATTTGCCATAGGTCTTCTCGGCTATAAAATACTTGAGTATCTGTGACATGGTAAATCATTAACCGTTCTGATTGGATGTTAAAAAAGTCTAAGGGGTAACGGATATGAGTGCGGAGACTGGGGGGCATGGTGCTGAGGGGTTTAAATACTTTTGGTAATATTTCTGACCAAGCTTGAATGATAGGATCTTGTGGGTCTGCGGTGTAAAATCTGACTGTGCCGTTATAGGCATCTATGACGACTTTAACGGAATTTCGGATGTAGTTAATTCCATCATCACTTAAGTCTGAGTAGGGATAGCGATCGCTTGTTGTATATGCATCTATCATCCAAAACAGGGTATTCCGCGCACCTGGAAAGTCTGGGGGGTTTTCTCCTGGGTCCGCTACTACTAAATAAGGGTCGCTATCATATTTTAGGAAAGGTGCGATCGCTTTGACTCTTTCTGCAATGTTACGGCGAAATAGTACCTTTGTTTCGGGTAGAAAGTCTGTGGTAAATAACATCTGCCAATCTTTTAAATACATGGCAAATAACCATTTACGCCAACTATCACCGATTTGCACTCCTCCCAATCCACTATAAATGTTATATACGTTTTCACTCCCACTGGGAAAGTCAAATTCTCTGATTTTTGTTCCCGTCATAACGTGAGTATTCGTAATTTCCCCAAAATAAATGCGGGGGTTTTCTATGGGAATACTATTACGAATTTCTGGATTAGATGTATTTAAGATTTTACCATTACTACTGATATCTTTGACAAAGTATTCTGGTAAACCTCCGGCTGCAACTGTGTTAACTGGACTTATGGTAAAGCCGAAACCATGTGTATAAACTAAGTTTTGGTTAATCCAGGTTTGCGCCTGTTGGGGTACGGCGTTATAATCTAATTCTCTGGCAGCAATTAATACTTGTCTTTTTTCCGCTTCTTTCGTTAAAGATTCTGTTTTTAAGGTGTATCTGTCTACATCAGCGTTGGGAAAGCGATAATAAGGACGGAATTGCTGAAGTTGACGGTTTGTTCGTAATAATGGTTGTTCATCCCACAGCCGAATATTACTAATTGTCAGGGGATTAGCCTGTAAATCAGCTTGTGTTAACCTACCTTGGGGGTTAAAAATTTTCGCATCTATAGCATTTAAGCCGAATGCTTGACGGGTTAAGCTAATGGTGCGTTGAATGTAAGGTTGTTCCCGTTGTAATTCGTTGGGTTGGACTATTAAATTTTGGACGGTGATGGGGATAATTAACCCACCAACGACGGCTAAAAGGGTATAAGTTCCTAAGCTGTAAATGATCAAACGCTGATTTTGGTTTTGAGGTTTCCAGAACAGACAGCGCCATAATAGGTAAAAGGCGATCGCTACTGCTAATACACATAAGGTAGTATCTGCTGGCAATTGTACATTTACGTCAGTATAACTTGCACCAAAACTTACCCCACGAGGGGAGTAAACCAGTTCATTCCGACTTAGCCAATAACTTAAAGCTACTGATAACATTAAAAATCCAGTTAACCCGGTTAAATGCCGTTGTTGTGGGGATGAAAAACCGGGAAATATTCCTTGACTGAGACTGTCACCAGATAACAGATAGGTGAGGGTGACAGCGACAAAACCATAGATACATAAACCAGTAAACCAAAAACCCAATAATTCCCAGAAGGGAAGGGAAAAAATGTAAAAGCTGATGTCTCGATTAAATAAAGGTTCAGACTGATTAAAGGGGATAGAATGGAAAAATAGCAGGATTTTATCCCAATTTCCCGACAGTATCCAACCATAACCCAAACTGAAAATGATTGCGATCGCCCAAAGTAAAAATTGCGGGTAAACTAAAATAGCGATCGCTAATCCCAATGTCAGCACTAAATACCAAACTTGAGAAATAATACTATTGACTAATTGCCAAATTATACTCGGTCGTAATAAAGCCGGAATTGGTAAATTTAATTGTTCACCTGCTGAAAGCCAATAATTATAAGCAACTTCCCCATAATAAGCCACCATCAAACCAGTAAATACACTTAAAAGGCTAGTTAATAAAAATAACCACTTCCAACCCATTGGGAAAAAGCGGGGGGGTGATGTTGGCTGGTAAGATTTACCCACAATCTCGCCGAAAACCCTATTTTTGCGTAAGGGTAATTCATATTTCACTGATGAGGAGTATTTTAAACGTTGTGCTAATAGCAAATTACCCAACAGATAGCCCGTACTTAAAGCCGTTACTAACAACCATAAACCGCCTTGAGAGATTAATTTCAATAAAAATATTTGTAAATAGTCAACTTCTTGAAACCAAAATACCTCAGCACCCAAACGGGAAACCAAGTCTAAGACTAGCCATAAACCCAAACCCAAGATTAATATCCTAAAGCACCACCGCCAAAATATCCTCATCACTGTTATTTATGATTGACTGCTTTTGCAGAGTATAACAATGCTAGTGTGTGACACATCACCAAAATTAGAGAGTTTTACATCTTGATTGTGGATGATTTACAATTGTTTACGGAAAAGGTGATGATCTTCACAGGATGCGATCGCCTACGGCGGGCGTTTCGCCATCGCTATAAAGCGGACGTTTCCCTACGGGACGCTACGCGAACACCATCGTATCTTCACTTAATCTGACAGCATCCAACAGCAATTGCATTGACTAAAAAGCTATTGTAGTTTAGATTTGGTACTTTACTGAATTAGAAAAATAATATACATTACAGCTTAACCAAATTTGCAGTATTATTTCTCTCTAGTGATAAATTTGTTTCATTCTCTCAATGTGCTGAGTCCTGAGTCCTGAGTCCTGAGTGCTAAGTGCGGAGTGCTGAGTCCTGAGTAAAAAGAATTTATTCCTCCTGCCTCCTGCCCCCTGCCTCCTGCCTCCTGCCTCCTGCCCCCTGCCTCTTGCCTCCTGCCTCCTACATCCTTGCATTAAAATAAAAA
>DATGXB010000089.1:0-14563 GCA_035299225.1 Nostocaceae cyanobacterium
CCCCTGCCCCTCTGCCCCTCTGCCCCCCTGCACCTTTGGCGAAAATTTTTCCTGTATCTCAGGGGGGATTTTTGGGAATATTGGCGGATAAATAGCTAAAAAAAGCAGTTGTGTCCAAAAAAAGGCAAGTTTACGAGATGAGAAGCGTTGTAACTCCTATTTTTTGAAGATAACATGGGAATTAAGTTTATCATAAGCTGCTCATAGCGCATTCAGTGTCAGTTTTTTATGGACATTCAACTTATCAACATCGGTTTTGGCAACATCGTGTCTGCCAACCGAGTAGTTGCCATTGTCAGTCCAGAATCTGCCCCAATTAAGCGGATTATTACCGATGCTAGGGATAGAGGACAACTGATTGATGCAACTTATGGTCGCCGTACTAGGGCTGTAATTATTACTGATTCTAGTCATGTCATTCTTTCAGCGATTCAGCCAGAAACGGTTGCCAATCGTTTTGTGATTTCCCGTGAACATCAATCTGTGGATAATTGATCAAAGTTTGGGTTCAACCCACCCATGCAGGCTATATTGGCCGTAGGATATGAATTAGACAAATTTTCTGTCACTAGTGCTACACATTTTTTAGTCATGAATTGCTTTAGCAATGAACATCAGACTAAAGAATAATATCCATCAATTAATTCACAGATTGAGATGCAAGTTCTACCCATCCCCAGTGGTGTTACTACTCCAGACTGTCCACCTCTAGGCAAACTGATTGTTTTAACCGGTCCTAGTGGAGTCGGTAAAGGTACTCTGATGCAGGCGCTCCTCCAGCGTCATCCAGATTTGTACTACTCTGTATCTATGACTACTCGTTCTCCCCGTCCTGGAGAGGTTGATGGCAAAAACTACTATTTCATCAGCCGTAGTCAATTTGAACAATTAGTTGCTCAAGGTGAATTTTTGGAATGGGCGGAATTTGCTGGTAACTATTACGGCACGCCACGGGAAGCTGTGCTTAACTACATTCAGTCCGGCAAATTAATTATTTTGGAGATTGAGTTAAAAGGTGCAAGACAAATTCGTGCTTCTTTCCCTGGAGCTATCAGCATTTTTATTTTGCCGCCTTCGTTTGCAGAATTAGAAAAAAGAATTCGTGGTCGTGATCAAGATTCGGAAGAGGCGATCGCTCGTCGTCTCCAGCGTGCTGAGGAAGAAATTCAAGCCGCTAATGAGTTTGATATTCAAATCGTCAATGATGATTTTGAAACGGCTTTACAAGAAATCGAAAAGGCTTTATTTACCTAATTTACAAGGCTTAACAACAAACCTCTTTTAACACTAAAAAACACAGGCAAAAAACTATACTTTTGCTCTGTGTTTTTTGATTTGTATGTTTACTCGTCGGTTGTCTTGATGAAACCTGACTATAGTAGAGGCAAATATCTACTCGCCTCTACTGGTAACAAGATTTCAATTAACCAATTAGACCTTGAATCAGTCCTAGATTTGTAGTTAAGAAGTAAGCAGTTACAGCACCACCAATACCACCAATCAAGAAAGCACTAGCAAAGTTATTCCAGTTCTCTTTGGAAGTAAAAGCATCTACTGGAGGATTGGTAACGGTAACACTGGCTAAAGCCTTATGAGGGTTGCTATTAGCATACAAGGACAAGGCAGCTGTTAAAATTACAACTAAACCAATGCTGGCTAATAACCCAGCTAAGTTAGCATTAGCCGCATCACGCAGGGGGCCTAATTTAGCAAATGGTCCAAAGATAAAGTAGCCATGAGCCATACCCACTTCTAAGCCACGTCTAAAAGGAGTTAAACCAGGACGATAAGCGGGTAAATTGTTAATAAACCACTTAACCAAAGGAGAAGAGTTAATGGGGGTTTCTAAGTTTCCCTGTTGAGGATCACGTCCTGCGGCGGAAACTACTTCCCGATTTCTGGGATCGCTAGGAAGATTTTTGGATGCGTTGACTGCCTGTGCCATATTTTAATTTTTCCTCTAAAGTAAAATGTTGGCCTTTTTATATTAATAATAATTGCTGTTTAAGCCATCTTTTGTACAAGAAGTTTAGAAAAATTAATTTTGCTGAAATACTATTTTTCAAAGGATGAAATTCGCAAGCTGAGAACAGCCTGACGAATTTCATCTATTATTGAGACTACCTATTTATGTGAAACTTAACTGAATTAAGTCACATCACTTAAATACACAATCTCTTGTTGAAAGTTGATAAATTTAACTGTTTAGTCCAGTTGCCACCTATGGTAAGGGGTGGAAAAGCAAATCTGGGAAAAAGCGGTTAAATTCAATCAAAATACCTGCTGTAATGGTTAGCCAAATTGTAGCTGCTACCGGTGCTGTAGACAGAAACTTGACGAAATAGGTTTGTTGGTCGGTTTTGTCTGCCATAACTTTAATCTCCAATTAGTCTCGAAGACAGGTGAGTAAATAATGAGAATATTAGCCGTCAACTGTTAACCTAGTTAACTTGAGATTTGTGATTCTGGATTTAAGATTGTTTAATCCAAAAATCCAAAATCTAAAATCTAAAATTCCGTTGCAGGCTAAACGGTTGTAGGTGAACTAGCGGGGAGAAACGGGAATTTCTGAATCTTTGGCGGTTAGTTCACCAGAGAGAAATTCTTTAATTGCTTGTGCTGGCCAAGCAAAACCAGAAGCAATGATTGGTAGAGCTAAACCTAGATCAATTTGAATTTCTTTTTGCTCTACATCAGATTCTTTCTTGATGGCTTGTAGATAAGCACGACCTACCCAACCAATCCAACCGGCAATGTAGAGGAAAAGAATGCTGGGGATCAAAAAGTCGCCAGCCCGATCTAAACGACCATCAACAATGAGGTGAGGATAGCCTTCGGGACCACAGAGAGCTTGAGAATAACGCTCAAAGCGTTTTTTACCTGATTCGGGGTCAGCTGTTGTATTGCGAGCGGAAGCTGCTAGTTCTTGGAAAGCGGGAGAGTCTTTACAGGGTACAAGATTCGCCCCCAGTGCATGAGCAGGTGCTGCAAAATTGAACCACAGACAAATCGCTAAAATCAGAGCAAACAATCGTTGCATGGGGTTGTTTCCTTTTGATTACGAAACAAAAAGTTCTATGTACAAAACGAAGCGGCTTGTACAGTTATTGTTTTGCATAACTAGCAAGTCATGATACTCTTGCCTGGGATCTGAGTAAAGTTAAAGTAAATAAAAGTTAAAGCTTCTCACCCAAGTCCTGAGTCGGCACTAAGTAAAATTTCTTAATATGGGAGGGGGGAAGAGGCAGGGGAGCAGGGGGCAGAGAGCAGGGGGGCAGGGGGCAGAGGGGCAGGGAGAAATATAAAACTAGTTTCCCCTTTTACCTTTTACCTTTTCCCTTTTCCCTTTTCCCTGTTCCCTTTTGCCTATTGCCTGTTCCCTGTTCCCCGTTCCCTGTTCCCTGTTCCCTACACCCTACAACCATTTACCAATGTCAACCGTTTTAGCGATTGAAACTAGTTGTGATGAGACTGCTGTGGCAATTGTTAAGAATCGCCAAGTGTGTAGCAGTATCATTACTTCACAAATAAATGTACATCAGCAATATGGTGGAGTAGTGCCCGAGGTAGCTTCACGCCAACATTTGGAAATTGTCAATCAAGCGATCGCCCAAGCGATGGCAGAAAGCCAAATCAGTTGGCAGCAAATTGATGGTGTAGCTGCTACTTGTGCCCCTGGACTGGTGGGAGCTTTGTTAGTGGGCTTAACAGCTGCTAAAACTTTGGCAGTAGTACATGACAAGCCTTTTTTGGGAGTGCATCACCTGGAAGGCCATATTTATGCGACCTATTTGAGTGAACCAAATTTAGATCCCCCATTTCTTAGCTTACTAGTTTCTGGCGGACATACAAGCTTAATTTATGTCAAAGATTGTGGTAGCTACCAAACTTTAGGGGAAACACGTGATGATGCGGCTGGTGAGGCTTTTGATAAGGTCGCACGACTTTTGAAGCTGGGTTATCCTGGTGGACCTGTAATTGATAAGTTAGCTCAAACAGGTAACTCTAAGGCTTTTAACCTGCCAGAAGGAAAAATTTCTTTACCTACTGGTGGTTATCATCCCTATAATTCTAGCTTTAGTGGATTAAAAACTGCTGTATTGCGCTTGGTGCAGAACTTAGAGGAAGAAAGAGGAGAAATACCTGTAGAGGATATTGCGGCTAGTTTCCAAGACGCTATTGCTAGAGCTTTAACCAAAAGAGCGATCGCCTGCGCTCTTGACCATAACCTCAATACCATCGCTGTAGGTGGTGGTGTGGCAGCTAATAGCGGTTTAAGAAAAAACTTACAAGCGGCTGCCGCAGAACATAATCTCCGGGTTCTCTTCCCCTCAATGAAATTTTGTACAGACAACGCCGCCATGATTGGCTGTGCAGCCGCCGATCACTTATCCCGTGGTCATACATCCCCTTTAACTTTAGGGGTTCATTCCCGCTTACCTTTGACCCAGGTAATGGAGTTGTATGAGTAGAAGGCAGGAGGCAGGGGGCAGGGGGCAGGGGGCAGGAGGCAGGGGGCAGGAGGCAGGAGGGAATAGGCAATAGGCAATAGGCAATAGGCAACAGGGGGTTAGTCATTAGTCATCAGTCATTAGGAAATAAGAAATTACTTCTTCTTTCCCCCCTGCTCCCTGCTCCCTTGCCTCTTTATCCCCCCTGCTCCCTGCTCCCTGCCCCTCTGCTTCTTACCTCCTGCCTCCTGCCCCCTGCCTCCTGCCTACTTCCTGCCACTTCTGCCGGAGTTCTTGCCAGTTGGGGTTTTGACCACCGTAACGCCAACTTACATAGGCTTGGCAAATTTCGTCTATTACTTGGGCTATGGGTTGGGGTTGGTGTTGATAGGCAACTTGGGCATATTCTAAGGGGGTTTGGGCTGGATGCTTACGAAAACCTTTTTGGGCTGTCCATTGCAGCATTTGTTGATAGAGGTTTTCCATTGGTGGTAGTTTCTGTAACCAGCGATATTTCAACCATTTTCGCCACTGTACCCAAACGAACCAACCAAAAAAGGCGATAGTTGTGGAGAGAATCAAACCTGTGATGATTCCTGGTAAACCTTGGGTAAATAAACCAATAAACCAAGAAATAGTTCCACCAATCCAAGCAAAAATAGTATTGAAAAAGCCTGTGACTGGGGAAGGCAACCAACCTGCTACCCAATTCCAAAACTGCCGTAAAACGCTAAATGTCTCTGTATCTTCTACCGATGGCGGAAATAAAGCATGGCCGGGAATGGGGTCAAAGGTAAACCAGCCGTATTTGGGGAAATAAACCTCCGTCATGGCGTAAGCGTCGGTGTTCCGAACAACATACATCCCGGTAAATGGATTAAATTCACCAGGGGCAAATCCAGCTACTAATCGGGCGGGAATGCCAATGGAACGGAGCATAATGGTGAGAACGGTGGAAAAATGATCTGGATAGCCGCCTTTTTGTTTAAATAAAAAGGTTTCTACCAAATCATCTTTTTCTCCTAAATAGGGTAAATTTAGGGGATTGTCTGGGAATGAATAATTTTGTTTGAGGTATTGCGCCAAGTACAAGGCTTTTTCATAAGCTGAATCTAAGGTTTTACTTTCCTTAGACCGGGAAATACTTTGTTGGTTATAGTCGGCTAAAATTTCTTCAGTGCGTTTTCGTACTTTGTCAGCGATTTCTGAGGGAACTTGTAAGTATTTGCGGAGAATAGTTCCCGGATATTTATTTCCTGCTTGATTTAACAAACTCCGATTACGATGGGGAACTTCCGAAATGACGGTGTATGTCAAACCATCTGATAATTCCACAGGCGATCGCAATCCATTTTCTTTATCCAAGGCTACTATCGGTGTCGGAAAGTAGATTTCCTTGGGAAATGCCATAGCGGGAATTAAATTAGGTAATGATGATACTATCGAATAAGTTTGTACTACATCCTGGCTTTTTCCAGAAAATAAGGGTAAAGGCAGCTGAATTTGATAAGACCAACCAGGACGGCGGAATGTGTCTACATCATCAGATTGAGATATTTCCCATCCCTTACCTGTATAACGGTCAAATGCCAAAACCCGCCAAAATCCTTCCGCTTGCGATCGCACCCGCATCACTACTTTGGGTGTCATTTGACCGCGTAGGTTTTGGTTCATTTGACTATTAAAACCGTAGTAGTAGGTATCATCTAATTCCCCTGCTTCGCCGTTATCTTCTCCACTACCTTGGTTATTACCGTTACCCTCTCGAACATAACCAGGATTAATAATACTTCTCTCAGTTAAAGCACCTTGAACTTCTATCGGTGAACTAACGGGAAAAGAACGCAACTGATAACCAGGAAATCTGGGTAATAAAGCAAAGACTGTTAAACCCAAACCAGTAATTAAAGCAAAATTAATGATTAAAGATTTAAAATTCAGATGAGTAACGTTTTGGGATCGGGTTTTTACTGGTTTTTCGTCGGGTTTTAGACCTAAGCGAGAGCGATAATCTAAAATCAGAGTTGGCAGAGCGATCGCTAAAAACAGCAACACCACTAACCCAAAGGCCATGGTTTCACTTAATGTTGCTGCCACACCTAACAAAATTAACCCAATCACAATTGAATACCCCAAATCTTTGCGCCTGGGTGTATCAAAACTATGTAATATTTGAAGTTGAATTAATAAACCTGCTAAAGTTAGGCGAGTATCATTCAATTGTTGAACTAACTGCCCAAAAAAAACACCCAAGGCCACTAACATTCCAATGGCAATACAAAATTTAGCAGCCACATTTGGAAGACGACGGCAATAGTGACTCCAAACTGTACCTACTACACTCAGAGGTACAGCATAAATACTGAATGTTTCATTTGCAGCCACATCCGTCGCCACAATTCCCAAAATTACCAGTGCTAAAACTAGCACCCGCAAGGAAACTGAATCTTCCACTTCTGTTGGAGATGGCCTACGGGTGTTTTGCGGCCAATTACCACCTAATGGTACACGCCAAAACCGATTTATCCTGGATAAATTAAACATTTTTCAGGGAAGCAAAGCTATGATGTAGACGCTACGGACACTAGGCTGGGGAGAAAAATGATCACCTTGACTTCTATCGTAGCCTCCCTATCCTAGCCTTAGACTACCTTTGTACACTTAGGGGAATCTACGCATTTTTGCCTGTGTCCTGCTCATAGTTACTCCGACTTTGTGCTGCAATAACTACCAGAAAGGAAATTGAAAACCAGGATCTTAATCTTTCTTATTAATCGTTTGGCATTACAGCAGGGAACAGGGAACAGGGAACAGGGAACAGGGTTGAAAGTCTCTTTGTATAAAGGTTTGTTCCAACAACTTGTACCTCATTTACCTGAAACTGGCTGTAATTAAAATTGTGGTAGCAATGGCAATGGTAATTTTAGTCACTAACTCAGTACAATGGCAAAACTAAATGGTTGTTCATCTAGTTCTGGTAATTCCACTTGCAGCGTATAAATTTGACCAAGTTGCCGCAAGTATATTTCAATACTAGGATTTTGAGAAATTGCTGATTGAACCAGGGGGTCAGATTCCTGTCCGAGCAGTCGCAAAATCCCTCTTTGGGGTAATTGACTTTCGACGCTTAGTTTGGTTAAGTTACCGAGAGTTTCTAATTTTACTCTCAAGGTTAAATCACCACAATCAGTCTGCCATTCCCTTTCCAGAAATGGCTGAGTCAATGAAATGGGCAAGGTCAAATTTTCTAGCAGTTGTTTGGCTGCAATTAATGACAATGCCATCTGTTGACGTGGTAATAAATCGCTATAATCACTCTGAATACTGGGTACTCTTTCCAGAGTGTTAGCGGAACGGTAAGGGCTTCTGATGACTAAACCTGCTAAATCATTAATTACCTGAGAATCATCAGGGAAGAGGCTATCTACTGCCTGTACCAATTTTGCTCCCAAGGGTAAGGAAGATGTCAATAAATCCTGACATTTACTTACTAATTGTTGGAAAACTTGATCTGGTAAAGGAATTGGTAGATTCAGCTTTGAGCGCTGTGCCAACCATCCCCAAATAGGAACAGAGGCGATCGCTCCTTCTTCTATAAACTCAGGATACTCCGTTATTTCCGTTTCCCAAGGAAATAACGGTGGGTGATTTTGGCTTTGGGTTTGTAACCGACGCTTCAAGACGGCATGAAAACGTTCTTGCACAGTAGGAATTTCTCCTAGTTGAAAGGTTTGGGGTTGTTCTCTTTGTGATGTCGTAGCATCTTGCAGAGGGTTGTCCACCCCGTCAACTGCCTCACACTCGACCAAGGTATACTCATCAGTGCTGACGACAAAAGTCAACAGCCAATCGAGAAATTGGTGTTGTAAGGGTTCTGAGTCACTATTCATGGGTAGATGCACCTGATCCGGAAACTATTGAGTTACGAATTTCCCATGCTTGTTCGAGAATTTTGAACCACCGTTTTTGGATTTGTGCCATAGATAAACCCAGAGTTTTGGCTATTTTCTCGTCACTTACTCCTTTTTGTTTTAACTCCAAGAGCGATCGCTGTTTCTGATCAAGTTGAGATATATACACCTGCCATTGCTGCGGAGTTAATCCTAAATTAGTCGGCAAAGAAGCTTCTAACCATTCATGTACCAATTCCCAACGATGTAACAGAGCAAAACGAATTAAGTGATATTTAAAACGTTGTTGCAAGTAATCTCTCTGACGGGGAGTTAAACCTAAAATTTCCTCAATTTCTTGGGCAGATAAATCTTGCAGCCTTAGAGAAAAATAATCAGCACAATCTGATTGTTTTTTTTCTTCTAAGTAATCCATTAACTCAGAAATAACTACTGAGCGTAAAGTTTCTTCTTCCGGTTCTGGTTCTGGCTGCATAGCCATAGCCGAACGTAACTGCTGGATAGCTGGTTCTTCCCAATTATCACCCTCACCACTACTACTTTCAGCTGCTTGTTCAATATCCACGCTAGTTTCTGGTGGTTGTTGTTGGGAGAAAGTTTGAGCGCGGAGGATAATTAGCTGTTGTTGTCTTCCTGGTAGGGGAATACGGCGTTTACCATAACGTTCAGTAAATGCCATATACTCGGCTAATTCTAACAGAGTTTGGGGGCGGTAGGTTGGAGCGAGTTGGTTTTCTCGTCTAAAAGCGTTAAGTGCCTCCAAATAGAAACTTTGCAGGAAATCTTCTATGATAGTCAGCCTTCCTTGATAGGTTAACTGCTTTTGTGGAGGATTAATGTAACGATAAATAATGGCACTTAGAACACTATGTAATTCTACCCTGCCCCGATTAGAACCTAATTCATAATATCTCAGACATTGTTGCAGCCGATGTTTAGCTAAAGTCATGGCTGAACTTTCTATTTCCCCAGAAGCTTGAATGCGCTTACTTTCATGACAAATTCGCATCACTTCGGCGGTAATGCGCTCTGCCACGTCACGACAATTCTTCTCAGAAGCTTTGGTGGACTTTCTGAGTTCTGGTAGTAGAAATTGAAAAATCACCTCCACATCAATAGAACTTTCTCCCTGAGTAGTTGCGGTTGCGGCTAAATTCATATTATCAGGTCTAAACAGATCCTAAAGGAGTTAAACACAACCTGTAATTGCTTGGGTTTGAGCTAGATGAGGTTTGTGGATAAGCTAAAGCTAGATCAATCCAAAATTGAGTTGAGATTGTTCCCTCTGCTATTTTGGCCATTACCCAGGAGCTGTTTACAAGTCATGATAAATTTAGAAACACAAGTTCAAGCATTGATAGATAATGCACCCGATGATGGCATGACACCCCAACTAGTGAAGGTCATTGCCCCCGCGTTGTGTGCGATCGCTCAAAAGTTAAGCCATACCCAATACTATATTGTCCAAAATTCCCATGGCAGTTGGGTTTTGACGACTGTGAGCAAACGATCTGACCCAAAACAACAAAAGCGGGTAATTTTCGCTTATCCTACATTACAAGATGTTTCCCTCTCCTCACCTGGTGGGCTTGACCCTCATATCGTAGCCAAACCTTTACCCATCATTCATATTTTGTTTCAATTGGTGGCACTTGAACCAGTAGATAGTATAGTTTTTTTAGAAAATTCTGGCACAAATAAGAATTCTGTGGAAATATCACGTCAAGAAGTGGAAAGTCTGATTCAAAAAGAGTTACAACGCCATCAGTCTCCAAGTCAAGTTACCCCAAATATTGCTTAAATCAAGATGGGATTGGGGATTTTTCACATCCCACATCCCAAATCTAAAATGAAGCTAAAGTTTTCTCATCAGGCAGGGGGCAGGAGGTAAGAAGCAGGGGGGCAGGGGGCAGGGAGCAGGGGGAGAATTTGAAACCAATAACTTGTATCAGGATAGGAGTGAAATGGTATCCATAATGAGGAAATCCAAAATTGAAAGTCTAAAATCCTCCCTTTTCCCCTGCTCTCCATACCTTCTGCCCCCTGCCTTTTCCCTCCTGCCTCCTGCCTCCTGCCTCCTGCCTTCTTGCACTAGTACAGCCGACTAAGTACATAATTTGTCAAATTAATTAATGCTTGGCGTGACTCGGAAGGGGGTAGGATAGCGATCGCTTCTGCTGCTAATTTGGCATGATGGTCTGCCAATTCTCTGGCCTTGGGTATCCCTTGACTATCTTGGATTAGCTTCAGGGCTTGCTCTAAATCACCATCTTGGGCAAATTCCCTTTCAATGATAGCTTCCAAAATTGGCTTTTCTTCTAGAGCATATAATACTGGTGCAGTTAAATTGCCGCTTTTCAAATCTGATCCGGCTGGCTTGCCTAAAGTATCTGGCGAACTGGTGAAATCTAAAATATCATCTACTATTTGGAAAGCTAAACCAAGATGGCGACCATAATTATACAGGTTTTCGGCTACTTGTAAACCAACTTCGCTAATTAATCCCGCAGCTTTAGCGCTGTTAGCCATTAACGAAGCTGTTTTGTAATAGCTCTTTTGCAGGTAAGTTTCTGTAGAAACACTACTATCAAAACGATTTAGTCCTTGTTGGATTTCTCCTGCTGCCAAATCCATAATCACTTCTGACAACAGTTTGACCACATCTAAATTATCCAAGTTCGCTAAATACCAAGACGATTGGGCAAACAGAAAATCTCCTGCTAAGACAGCAATGCGATTGCCAAACAAACTATGTACAGTCGGCACGCCTCTTCGCAAATCTGACTCATCTACTACATCGTCATGTACTAAACTGGCAGTGTGAATCATCTCTGTAATTTCTGCAAGGCGACGATGACGGGCTGTAATATCCTGTTCTAGCATAGTAGCCCGTGAAATTAGCAACACGATTGCCGGTCTAATGCGCTTTCCCCCAGCCCCGAATAAGTGTTCGGCGGCTGCATAGAGAATGGGATGGCGGTTGCCAACTAGCTGCTTAAGGTTTTCTGCTAGTATTTGCAGGTCTGTTTCCACAGGGGTAAACAGGGAAGTAGCTGGGGTCATGGATGGGCGGACTCTGGCTTAGGTTACGAAAGTTTACATATCCTTTACTCATTTTAAGATAATGCTGTGCCAGCGCAAAGTTTTCCTTAATTTTTAAGGAAATAGGACATTAGGCGTGGGAAAAATTATAGCCCCCTTATTACTAAGCGCGTTTAAATTTTAAAACACTAATGACTAAGTTTCATGTTTAATTAAATAAGTTTGCGTCAAATCGAAGAATGATAAATTTACACATCTTATAACGCATTATAATTAATTCCGATTTTGCCCGTGAATTTACAATTTTTTAAAATCTAATACTTGCCATTAGAACTCATGACTGTGATATAGTAGACTTCCTATGATAGTTCCGCCTCATCTGCCTAACAAAACCCTAACGTGGCTTAACTAGAGACAAAAAGATACAAAAGTATACATTTAATTGAGTGAATTTAGGATGAAAAGGGTGTCAAAACCGCGTTAGATGTGATACAATAAGAACAAAGTAGTTAAGTCAACCAACTCCAAGTAAGAAAAAGCATATTCAAAGCCTCCCAAACTAAACTAAGTATTTGCTGTTCAGTGGCAAAAACGACCAGAAATAGGGAAATAGCTTTGTAATGCTGCTATTCTACGGTTGGAAATTCCGTAGATTTAAAATGAAGTTCAGCGCCTAAGCACAAAAACACTTAGATTAATCCATTACCCTATACTGACTTTTGGGAAAGTGTAGGAGTAGATAAATTTAAGGTAGCTGCAATTGCTATCTTTACCAAACAATCGGGTTTAAAGCCCCATCATTTGAGGACGGCTGGATGCTAGATTGGATGTCAAAGCGCGAGATGTAAAAATCCGGCTACAAAAAACAGGCAGGGCATTGTCTGTTGGGCGAGATAGTGTAAGACGGGGTAGACCCGCAACTGTTGTTTAAACCCAGAATCACCGCCCTTTTAGGACGGTGAGTATGTCAAAGGGTCTAGAACTTAGCTCAGGAGAGGTAATTTCTGTCAAAACAGGTATAAATTGATTTTCATCTCGTGATTTTCTTTCCGAGAAGACAGAAGCAGTGTTAATACCGAAAGTCATTAAAGTGCGTGTTTATGTACAAGCTACTAACGCATTCTTTGGCAATCTTCTCTTGAGTATAAATATGCCTGACACCTTGAACAGGTAAAATCAATTCAGTTTAGTTTTGTGTGGAAACATCTAGAAAATTTTAAATTTAGTCTAGAAGATAGCTAAAAAATCCCAGCCCTTGTGTTACGCTAAAATCTAAGGATTTCAAATTTTCCAGATATTCACCCTCCAAAGGTAGAACGCCGATTGGTGGTTTTGCTGTTATGGTGTTGTGAGTCAAAAAGAAAAACAAATAGTCGTCGGTAGAAAAGTGGGGAAGCTTCCCGTGATTTACTAGGCGAAAATCTGGCCTCTTAGGTAGGACTATTAGCTTTCCTTTTGGGAAACTGCAATGCGTCTTTAATAAAATATATTGAGCATTAACGTAGCTCTTGCCTAATGGGTGTGAGGGTAGCTAACGCAGACTAGGTAGACTGCTGAAAAGCGCGGTTAGATTTCCATTATTGGAGAGAATAACTGCTGCTCGATGTTTTGTCTGCGAAAAACTAAATAAACAACAAACACTTTTAACCAGGGAGGGATTTAACTCTACTGGAAAGTTTAGCATAGCTGAACTCTGTCGGCAAGAATTTGCTTGATTGGCTTAAATTCTGCTGAATTTGTATGCGATTTGATATTTTTTAGAGAACACAGCTGGTAGAACGATGATTTACGGGAAGATGCCTATGATGATATTTCTTTTAGCCGCCGGCTATTTGTTCACTGTCTACCTCTTATTAGGATTAGCTAAAAGAAGTGGTCAAAAAGTCATTTCTGCTAAAAGAGAGAATTTGATTTCTCAAGACCAACTGCAAGAACAAGCGCAGTTAAGAGCCGAAGTGACCGAGGTAGTAAATAGCCAATGATAGAAGGTGAATTATCAAGGGACAAGATTCTATCTTAACACTTGACCCTTGATTCCACCAATCAGAACTAGTGAGATTTAAGAAACAGCAACATCAGTAAAATAGACTTGTTCGACTAAAGGCGTATAACCTAACCATAGCAAGCCCGACTGAGCAAATTGCTGAGGACAACCACTAACAGCAAAGCGAGTAGGTAGTGGTGGATAAGTATTTTTCAGACCAAGTAAATCTAATTCCTGAGCACAAGCTCCAACAACGTGAACAGCCGGATCAACTAGCTGGACATGGGAGGGAAGGAGCGATCGCAACACAGGCGCAAGATGGGGATAATGGGTACAGCCGTAGACTAGAGTATCAATTTCTTGTTTAACCAAAGGTTCTAAATAACATCTAGCCACCTCTGTAGTATAGGGGTCATGAATCCGGTTTTGTTCTATGAGAGGGACAAATTCAGGACAGCTGACCTGCCAGACTTGAACATCACGTTTAATTTCCATGATAGCCTGACGATAGGCATTACTCTTAGCAGTAGCGGGAGTAGCAATTACACCTATACGTTGACCGGTTTGGACTGCGGCTTTAGCACCTGGGAGAATCACACCCAATATAGGGAAATTATATTCTGGACGGACTATTTCTAAAGCTAGAGCAGAACTGGTGTTACAAGCCATAACCACCATTTTCACCCGTTGCTGCTGCATCCAGTCCAAAATTTCCCGGACATACTGTAAAATTTCTGCCTGGGAACGTATACCGTAAGGCAGACGGGCAGTATCACCAAAATAGATAATAGATTCGTTAGGTAGTTGCTTATAAATTTGTCGCAATACGGTTAAGCCACCCACCCCACTATCAAAAACACCAATAGGAGCGCGTTGAGGTGCTTGCTCAGAGAAGTCGTAAAGATTACCTTCAAAAACAGAAGATGAATACACAGGCAAATATGGATTTATTTTGTGGTATTTAAGATCCAGAATGTAGCAGAGAATTAGTTATTAGTCATTAGTCATTGGGGAAAGGGAACAGGGAACAGGGAACAGGGAACAGGGAACAGGGAATAGGGAATAGGGAACAAGGGAATAGGCAATAGGCAATAGGGAACAAGGCAATAGGCAATAGGCAATAGGCAATAGGGGAAGTTATTCTTTATTTCCCCCCTGCCCCCTGCCCCCTGCAC
>DATGXB010000090.1:0-37560 GCA_035299225.1 Nostocaceae cyanobacterium
TAAAGCCGAACGCTGGACGGGGGGGCAGAGGGGCAGGGGGGAAAGAAGAAGTAATTCCTTATTTCCTAATGACTAATGACTAATGACTGTTCCCTGTTCCCTGTTCCCTGTTCCCTAATGGCTAATATAATTGATGTAGATTTGTTAAGAAATTTTTAATATGGCAGTTAAAGTTGGAGATAGTGCACCCGATTTTACCCTACCTAGTCAAACTGGGACGAATGTTAGTCTCAGGGATTTTCGGGGTAAGCAAGCTGTTGTTCTCTATTTTTATCCCAAAGATGATACACCCGGATGCACTGCGGAATCTTGCGCTTTCCGGGATCAATATGAAGTATTTAAGGGAGTTGGGGCAGAGGTAATTGGTGTCAGTGGTGATACTCAGGAATCTCATCAACGTTTTGCGTCCAAACACAATTTACCCTTTATTCTCTTAAGCGATAAAGGCGATCAAATACGTAAACAATACGGTGCAACCGCCGCTTTTGGTTTATTTCCTGGTCGGGTAACTTATGTAATTGACCAAGAAGGGGTAGTACGCTATGTGTTTGATTCGATGTTGAACTTTAAAGGTCACGTCGAAGAGGCACTGAAAACTTTACAACAGCTGAGAGCAAAGTAAGCTAATTGAGATTGACTGTTGACGATTGAACGCCAACAGTCAAAAATTAACTAAGCTTTATGTATTTTTTCTGTGGCAACGCCGTTTGTATGGGCGGTTTTACCGTTTTTGCCGTTGGTGTGCCGGGGTTGAATGACACCATAACCGCCGTGATTACGTTCGTATATGACGTTAATTTCTCCTGTTTCAGCGTTACAGAACATATAAAAGTCATGACCAACCATTTGTAATTGCTCTAAAGCTTCACTCATGGTCATGGGAGGCATGGAAAAGTATTTTGTACGAACAACCTCTTTTGGTAATTCAGGAGTGCGATCGCCTATTAAATCAGTTATAACTGTTTCTGGTACTAAAGTATCACTATTAGCTTGAGCTTGGGTTTTTTGATCTCGCTTTCTTTCTTTGTATTTTCGTAATTGTCTAGAAATTTTATCTGCTACTAAGTCAATGCTGGCATATAAGTTTTCGCTGCTTTCCTCAGCACGGATGATGCTACCATTAGCATAAATGGTGACTTCAGCCGCCTGTTTAGGGTTAATTCGGGGATTGCGAGCCACGCTTAAATGGACATCCACTTCATTTGTGATGTTTTGAAAATGACTAACGGCTTTTTCAATTTTTTGATGCACATATTCTCGGATTGCATCGGTAATTTCAATATTTTTGCCGTGGATGACAAGCTTCATGTAAACTCTCCCGCTCAATGTTAACTGTAAATGGGTTTTGTAAGATAAGGAGATTGCGGCCAGGTTTATCACTGCCATCAAAACAGTTAAATGTTGTTTATACACTGCTGTGTTGCTTACTCTAAGCTTGCTGTATCTAAAGTTTTTGCCAACTATCGCTTAAATTTAGGCTTTAATTATGGCGATAATTTCCCATTGGTTGGTAATTTCTGGGTTATCAAGCAAAACCTCTAGATTGAGCAGTTTTAGTGGCGTTTCCTATACCTGCTTTCTCTGTTTAAGTAACTTTTACAAAACTCGGAGTGGTTACTGTTCCTTTTTTGGAGTTGAGTTGGTTGACATTGCTAGATAATCAAGCTTTCTTGGATATTTGATCCGATTTATAGATGCTAACAAATTTTTGATATATCATCTTGTTTTGGCTTGATGCTGCTTGCCGATTATTCCTCCCAACACCATTGAGGCTATACATTCAAATTAACACTTTGTGTTTTCTAATGCCAATTTCGTTGATGTTCCTTTAAAATCCTTTGCATTGCTTGACAATTTTTTCTTCTTGCTTTGTGATGTGCAATATATTGTTTCTTTTTACCCCTTGATTTTTAGCATGATTCCTGCATCTGAACTAGAGAAACAAGTTTGTTGGCTGTATAATCTGGGTCTGATCCCATACTCTGACGCGCATCAATGGCAGCGATCGCTACTGGCAGAAAGAGTTAAAAATCCAGAATTAAATGATGTATTAATTTTACTTGAACATCCCCCGGTTTATACTCTAGGGCAAGGTGCAAATCCAGACTATATCAAGTTTGATATTATCAATAGTAATTATGACGTGTATCGTATTGAACGGGGTGGCGAGGTGACTTATCATTGTCCCGGTCAATTAGTGGGGTATCCGATTCTCAATTTACAACGTTATTGTAAAGATTTGCATTGGTATTTAAGACAATTGGAAGAAGTTTTAATTCTCTTTTTAGCCAACTATGGTTTACAAGGAGAAAGACTAGCAGGATTTACGGGGGTGTGGCTAGAAGGTCGAAAAGTAGCAGCTATAGGGATAAAAGTTAGTCGCTGGATTACGATGCACGGTTTTGCTCTAAATGTCTGTCCAGAGATGGAAGGTTTTAGGCGGATTGTTCCCTGTGGAATTGCTGATAAGCCTGTTGCTAGTTTAACAGAGTGGATTCCCAATCTTACCTGCGCTCAAGCTCGTGTTGGCGTTGCAGAATGTTTTGCACAAGTATTTGGGGTGAAATTTGTAGAATCTTCAGTCAAAGATTTTTTTAGTGGGAAATAAAATTAACTACCTGCACTTTTACAAAAGAGAATTTGGGTAGTTAATACAAAATTTGTACTTTTATATTGAATTGTAAATATTTTTGTTGATTAATGTTAAGTTTGAGATAATACTCTTCTAGGCTTTATAGTGGGAATCCGTTGTCAGTAAGAATTTTGCAATCTATCTGTATCAATCATTGTTCAAATTTCTATAGTTTAGTTTTAATAACAAATATTAGCGTTTTGTATTTGGATGTAAAGCGACATAACACAAAATAATTTTAAGAGACAAATTTTAACTTTTTTACATATTGCCGTATTGAAAATAAATCTCTTTAAAGTTGAGATGATTGCAATTTATTTTTCTATCAAACATAAATCAGGAGAAATGGTGAGATTTATTTTTAGACGTTGGTGTTTAGTCATAATTTTAAATTGTTTATTATTGGCTGGTTGTAGTATCAATCCTGTTGAGAAAACAATCTTACAAGTAGCTACAGATCCGACTTTTCCACCTTTTGAATTTCAGGGAAACGGAGGAAAATTAACAGGTTTTTCTATAGATTTAATGAATGCAGTAGCTAAAGCTGAAAATTTTAAAATAAACTTTCGGAGTTTACCATTTGATGGCATTATTCCCGCATTGCAAGGTAAAACTGTAGATGTGGCAATTAGTTCAATGACAATTACTGAAGAAAGGGTAAAAACAATCAGTTTTTCTCGTCCTTATTTTAAAGCTGGATTAGCCATTGCCATTCGCAAGAATAACCCAGATATTACCAACTTAGAAAGTTTAAAACATAAGAAAGTTGCTGTGCAAATCGGAACAACCGGCGCGACAAAAGCTCAAACTATACCAGGTGTAAAAATTAGCAGTTTTGATTCTGCACCTTTAGCTTTACAAGAATTGTCAAATGGTAATGTTGATGCGGTAATTAATGATGCACCAGTGACTTTATATGCTATTAATACGGGTAATTTACAAGGAATAAAAGTCATTGAACAATTACTCACAGAAGAATATTATGGCATTGCTACAGCTAAAGATTCACCTTATTTAGAGTTAATTAATCAAGGTTTAACCAAAATCATCGAAAATGGAACTTATCAACAAATTTATCAAAAATGGTTTAATAATCAAGCCCCAGAATTACCAGAAAAAGCACCAATTGCTAATCAAAATTATCGTGGTTTAGTATTTTCATTACCTGTAATTATTCGGTCTTTACCAAGTTTATTAAGTGGTGTTTTAGTTACATTACAATTAACAATTTTATCAGTTTCATTTGGTTTAATAATAGGTTCTTTGATTGGAATTATCCGCCTTTCTCAGATTAAAGCTGTACGCTGGATAGCCCGCGCTTATGTTGATTTTTTCCGGGGGACACCTTTATTAGTCCAGATTTTTATGATTTATTTTGGTTTACCAACAATTATCCAAGCATCTGGTTTTAATTTTAGTTTAAATCCTTTATTAGCGGCGGTAATTGCATTAAGTTTAAATAGTGCGGCTTATATTGCGGAAATTGTCCGGGCTGGAATTCAATCAATTGAAATTGGACAAACAGAAGCTTCAAAAGCTTTAGGTTTAAATTCTGTGCAAACGATGCGGTTGATAATTTTCCCACAAGCTTTTCGGCGAATGATTCCCCCTTTAGGAAATGAATTTATTAGTTTATTAAAAGATACAAGTTTAGTAGCAATAATTGGTTTTGAAGAATTATTCCGCAAAGGACAATTAATTGTTGCAGAAAATTACCGGCCTTTTGAAATTTATGCAACTGTGGCTATAATTTATTTATGTTTAACTTTGGTTTCTTCTCAAGCTTTTAGTAGTTTAGAAATGTGGATGAATCCAGGGAAAGTTAAAAAATAAAAATACGCAATTTAAGATTAAATACTAATCTCATGTTAATTTTAGGGATACAGAATTGCTGTATCTCTAAATGAAATTTGCAAAGTAAACTAGTTTTAATCTTTCAATTTACTTAATTTTCGATAATCCCAAGGATCAACAAATTTTTTGTCACTCCAAATACCGATTTGTTGCTGTTTAGCCTGGGTTTCGGTTTGTAAAATTAAATCTTTATTGGGACATTTGCTTAAATAGGGGCGATATGCTTTGGCTAATCCTTCTTGTAATAAAATTTGTTGGATGAAAATACCGTTATTTAGATATACTTCCGCTACTTTTCTACCATAGCGATCGCTATCTACGATTGTCAACTGGACGCGATCGCCTCCTTTATTCACTAACTCCTGTACTCTGGCCTGCGCTTTTTCACCCCAGCTAAACTGATTGATATCTGTAGCCTTTTTACTGCTTTTTTCTTTTTTGGAATGGGGTACTTCTGGTGCATCTACACAAGCAAAGCGGATTGTAGTTTTTTGTTTATTGCTATCACTTATTACTATAGTATCCCCATCGCTAACACGTTCAACTGTATCACCTTTAGGGGAGAAAATAGCATCGCATCCCCATAAGTTGACAAAAATTACTCCCACACCCAACCAAATTAATATTTGTTGAATTAGTTTATTCATGCCGATTTACCCAATTACTTTAACCCGAACTACTCAAAGATAAATTTTTATATATCAATAAAACCTGTTCTGTGTAAATATTTTGAATAATAGCGTGATTCACCTACTTTTAGTTGAACTTGTAAGCTTTCTTCTAAACCTTGTAGAAATTTTTTTAAATGTGGATGATTGCGTTTGGATGCTTCCTGATTATCTCGTAGTAGACCATTTTCATTAAAAGTCTTTTTTAACCACACGTCAATATAGGTTGAGAAACATACATAGATATTTACATTTACTTCTTGATCTATTTCAGCTTTATTATCCATTCCTAAAAACAAATTAGAGGAATTGGGAAGTATGATAATTCCACTATCTTCCAAAACCATTGTATCTAGTTCGATATCTACTTTTGTAACTAAGCAGTGGGGATAATTCTGAGTTACTTTTTTTAGGGCTGACACCAAATCATTCAATGATGTAGCATCTAGTGCCAAATCCTCAAAAAATCCCACTTCTTTGATTGTGCCATTTAGTTGGACTTCTTCACCAAGCAAGTTGATATCAATATATGCTTTATGAAGACGGTGCAAGCTGTTAAGTAAGGGTAAAATAAGTTCTAGAACTTCAATGAGCCTATTAAACCGCTCCTGAATTTTGTTGCTATGTCCTCCCCAAACTTCACAATTCCATTCTCCAACCAACCCAGAAAAACCCCAGCTTTTTGTCCAATTTTCCATTTCCAATATCCTTAAAAATGCCAGATATTCGCCAGATGCCAAACCAAATTTCTGGCTAAGAAAATGAATTGTATTCACCCAATCTCTAAACCTTTGTTTAGGTAGTGTTAAAGTGCAAATCAAGTAACTAAAATTATTTACACTAGAACTCCATAATTTTGCAGTTTGGGTAATTTTCCAACTGATAGAGCAAGTTTATCATAAATGGCTGCTTATTTACAATACCTTGGTCAATTACAGCCTGTTTCCAGCAAATGAATTACAAACGTTAATAATAAAAGCCTTGTGCTAAAGGAGTTCCAAGGCTGTTAACTGTTAATAGTTGCCTGTTCCCTGCTATATACAAGGTTAGTGAATGAATCAAATATGAGGGTTTAGCTGACCAGGGAATTTGGACTATCAAACCCTTAGACTTCTGGCAACACATAAATAAAGAAATTTGTAGAAAACTTTAAAGAAATTTTTAGAACTTCTTGCTTTGCCAAACTAAGGGTAAAAGTAGAATCTATGGTTTGAGTATGATCAATACACCCTTGTGAATTTGTGAATGTATTGTCATCACTTTAAATAATTCTATACAGTTTGATGTTGACATGGACTATAACCTATAACAATCTCAAATCAGCCAACCATTGAAAATGGAGTATAAATGCTATATATTGACTCTCGAACACCAAAAATCGAAGTTTCAACACACTATTTTAATAGAAAGCAGGAATAAGCCATGAAAGATTTTGAGAATATTCAGATGACAGAATTTCAACAACCAATTCGTTGTTGTAACGTGACAGCAATTGCTTATGCTATCAGTTCGTTAGGATTTTCCCTCACAGTTGATGATATTTTTTATGTCACAAAGCTACCTATCGCTTCAGTTTTAGATGATGGAATGACATTAGCAGAGACTTATGATACCTGCATTAAATATGTCCAAAGTACTAATTTACCCATTACCGTCAGTTTAGAATATTTTGATAATCCATTAATGACAATGGAGAAATTTACAGAAATTGTAGAAAAAGCTGTTACAGATCCAAATGACATTCACATTTTAAACTTCAATACTAAAATTGCTCACAATAATCCCAACTTGGAAGGAGGACACTTTTCCCTTTTAGCAGACTATAATCCTAATTCTCAGGAAATCACTGTAGCAGATACCAATCCCAAGCGATATACTCGCTTCTGGCAATGTTCTATAGAAAAGATGTATAAAGCCTGTGTTGATAAAGATTCCGCTTGCGATCGCTCTCGTGGAATGATTATTTTACGAAAAAATGACAACTAAGGCTTTTAAGTAAAAACCTTAATTTGCTCAGAAGTAGTTGAGGTTAATGCTTTTCCAATCTGAATAAATATCTGCAAATAAGTAGAGACGTTATCTAAACGTCTCTATCCCATAGATTTATCGCTTTTTTTATTTCATTTGCTTATACTTTTTTTGTTTCTCTTGTTAATACATAATTTATATATATAGCATTCCTGTTTAATTTTTGAAAAATACTGAAGTGGGCATTTCCGAAAGTTTTCCGTTTCTGTTCAGTGTTCTACCAAAAAATGCCCACCCTACAGATACCGAAAATTTTTCACGAATCATTTAGGATTCCTATAGATTAATTAATTATTGCAGTAAAGTCTTTATAAATTTTTTTGCTTTCTACTTTGAACTTTTAATACTCAGTAGCAAGAATTAAATTTACGTAAATACCGCAAGCTTTGATTTTATTTCAAGTATTGTGTTAACAATCTTTAGGCTTAAATACTGACTGAAATAACTTAGATAACCTCTTACTTTTCACGCTAAGTCCTGAATTGCGCTTCCCGACTGGGTTTGAACTAACAGCCTGTTCTCAATAACTGCAAATTAATGAGAGTAAAGAGTTAGTAATTGGACTTTGAACCCCTTAATTTTAGGGAGATAGCAGAAATCAAAGAGGTGTTGTTAAAACCAAGCCAGATACTAATGTACTGCATTTACCACGTCTGGCTATAATCCTTGTGTGGTAAGCGTTTCAGAGATGCCGTGAAAAGTAAGAGATAACCTAAGTTCATGGTGTGACTGTTTACAATACATTGTTGCGTACCACAATCAAAAAAAATCTGATATCTAACCGCTAATATTTAAGAATAAATAAAGTTTTTAGCAAGATTAAGAGGGGTGAAAATCCTCTAAACTACTTGCTGTAAAGACATCAGAGTGTCAAAAATCTTACTTAAGTCAAGATTTGATTACATTGTGTAATTGATCTTTCTCAACTAAGTTAGTATTATGACTTTGTTTAGAGAAGTGCAATAAATTTTACTTTAGTCATTGAGCCAAAAATCATAGTTTCATCAAAGTCAATGGCTCAACTTACAGCCGCTTTTAGCAGTAAGAGAATCTCAAAAAAACAAATTGTCCAATTTTTGTGCGGTGATATCGTTTTCAGTTTTATTTTCCCAACCATACTTTAAGTTAGAGAGAATTTGCTATGGGTAAAGAACTTGATTTAAGACATCAACAAACAAATTATAGAAGTCCGTTTACTCGATGGGATGAGTCAAGCTGGATTCGGAGTAAGACTATCCGCAAGGACTCCATATCTGGGGGATTACCTTTTTCTCCAGAGTTAGTCCCCCTAGCTTCCCATGAGGTAATTTCTCAAAACTCTACTTACTTTCTTACTGTTCTTGCTTATCAGTTACTTACTCATCTTCAATATACAACTAAGCTGGAAATAGGTTATATCAACCCAGCTTGCGGGGATTTAGTACAAGGAAATATTCCTGTTTCTTTAACTCAAGAACAGAGAAATGATGCTTTAAGGATTTGTTGTGATGAATCTGCTCATGCACTTTTTGTAGAGATTTTATCTACTCAAGTAGAAGAGACTTTTGGACTTGATCGTTTTCAGGTAGAACCCCCAAAATTTGCTCGTACTATTGATGAAATTATTGAGCAAAATAAAACTCGCATTTCACCAAATCTGATTCGGCTATTTTTTGTGATTATTGCGGAGACTTTACTTACTAAAATATTTACATATCTTCCAGATGACAAACAAGTAGCACCTATTGTGCGTAATTTTATAGGTAATCATGCGGCTGATGAAGCACTTCATCGAGTTTATTTCCGTAGTTTGTTTCCTTTAGTCTGGAACAATCTTTCTATTGCAGAACAAGAAGAAGTTGGTCAAATTCTGCCCCAATTATTATGGGGTGTTCTTCAACCAGATATTGCTAACGAGAGCAAAATACTTTCAATATTGGGTTTAAATACAGAAACCTCAAAAGCAATTCTTGAAGATATCTATCAACCTAAAAAGGTTGTTGAATCGGCAAGAAAATCAGCTAAACCATGCTTAAAAATCTTTGAAGAGGCTGGAGTTTTATTCATCTCTTCTATTCGGCAAAGTTTTGCGGAGCATCAACTTTTGTAGGAAATTTTACTACAATATTTTTTCTAAACTTATTTCTTGAGCCTCTATTCTCCGACTATAAATTGAAGGCGTTGCTGATTCTAGGGATGAGAAAGATTTTGCATTAAACCACAAACCTTGTAGAGAAGTTCCGGCGAAAAGTCTCTACCTCCAAAATCATAAACCAATTCAGCAATGCCAAATTTAATTTTGTACAACTACATGGAAACTAAGAGGATGAATTATTTACATTATTTGAATCTTGATGAATTATTGAGTTTACAAGTACCTCAATCTAATCCACCTGCTCATAGCGAAACCTTATTTATTATTACCCATCAAACTTATGAGTTATGGTTTAAGGAATTGCTACACGAGTTTGGGAAAATTAAACGGGACTTTCACCATAATAACTTGCATGAGGTTATTCATACCTTCAAACGGGTATGTGCAATTATGAAAATATTAGTGGGACAAGTAGATGCGATTGAAACTATTACACCGATGGAGTTTGCTAGTTTTCGTAGTAGTTTAAAAACTGCATCTGGGTTTCAGTCTCTACAGTATTGGCAGTTAGAATTTACTCTTGGTAACAAATGCTCCAAAATTATTAACTGTCAGACAGATGAATATGCGCGATCGCAACTCGAACAAATTTTGCATCAACCTTCTGTTTACAGCTATTTCTACGATTTTTTAGAGTTTTGGGGAGTGATGATTCCTCAAGAACTGCGCGATCGCGATCATTCCTTACCAACGCTTCCCCATCCTGCTATCCAAGATGGTTTATTAATCCTGTACTCAAAAGCTGGTGATGTCACTATCTTACTAGAGCTAATGTTAGATTTTGACCAGAGTTTTCAACAGTGGCGCTACCGACATTTGCAATTAGCAGAACGCACCATTGGTAATATGCCCGGAACTGGAAAATCTACAGGAATTTCATATTTGATGCAGTCTGTTTTCAGGACATTTTTTCCAGACTTATTAGCTATCCGCAGCAGGTTTTACAACTGAATAACCAAACCCCGGAAATATTGTGAATTTAGGTAATATTATATGCATAAATCCAATGAAAGCTTAAGTAACTTTTCTGAGTACAAGGAAAGTAGTATCAACAAAAATGTACTGATTACAGGAGGTACAGGAGGTATTGGCAGCGCTCTGGTTACTCAATTTGCCCATGCTGGGTATACAGTTTGGTTTACGTATTTTCAAGGAAAGGAAACCGCACAACAACTGCTAGAAAGTCTTTCCCCTAGAAATGTCCAAGCTTTTCAACTAGATTTAAGTGATTGGGTGAGTCTACAAAACCTACTTCAAACACTACCAGAACCAGTTGACATCCTGATCAATAATGCAGCATTAGGAAGTGGAACAGTAAAAAAGCGTTTTGCACAACCTTATCTCCAAGATCAAGCACTATTACAAGTTAATGCCGTAGGTTCACTATGGCTGACTCAGGAAATATTGCCGATGATGCGAAAAAGAAAATACGGGAAGATTATTTTTATCAGTTCCGTTGGGGGAGGAATCACCCAATTTCCCGGCTTCAGACTGGCAGATAGTATGAGTAAAGCTGCTATTACATTTTTAAGTAAACAATTAGCGGCTGAACTGAGTCATGAACCGATTGATGTCTTTTCAATTTGCCCTGGTGCAACTAATACACCAATGCTGGAAGCTAGTCTCCTCAACGGTCTTTCTATAGATGAGAAAGAACTTTTATACAACAGTCTCCCTAGTAGCAGGTTGGTTGAGCCTGATGAAGTTGCTGATTTGGCCTTGTATCTTGTCACCGAAAAAGCCAAAATCCTCCGGGGGGCTGTGATTGATGCTTCTCTAGGACTTGGTGTAAACCCTGGAACTCTCACAAGTTTCATGCAGAATATTAACCAAGCTTCTATCAATAATACTCATGCTAAAGCCAGCAATATTACATCTATTTAGGTAACTGATGAAACTGAATATTACGTTAAATACTGGAACATATTCTGTAGACACAGAAACCCCTTTAGATATTTCCATTCCTCTACAATTTAACGCTCAACATCCAATTTTTTGGGGTGCACCCCAAGCTATTGCTAGTACCTATACAGTGGGAAAACTAATCGGCGATACTCGTAGAGGTGGTAGTAGTAATGTAGAAGAATATCACTTTATTCCCCACTGTCATGGTACACATACAGAATGTATAGGGCATATTTCTTATGAGAGGATTTCTATACACAATGTATTAAAAGATGGTTTTATCCCATCCACATTGATTACTGTACAACCACAACCAGCGTTAGCAATAGTTGACCAATATTTGCCATCCAAAGATGAGGAAGATTGGATGATTTCTCAACAGGAATTAATTGAGAAATTGAAGCAAGCAAACCCTGATTTTTTGACAGGTTTAATTATCCGCACATTACCAAATGATGATTCTAAAAAGTCAAGAAATTACCACAACAAGCCCCCATGTTTTTTATCCTTGGAAGCAATAGATTATATTGTCAGTTTAGAAGTAAAACATCTGTTAGTGGATATACCTTCTATAGATCGAACTTATGATCAAGGCTATTTAAGTGTACATCGGAAATTCTGGAATATTCCACTAGGAGAACATCATATCGAACTCAATGAATCTTCTTTAAAAACTATTTCAGAGATGATTTATGTACCAAATGAAATAGAGGATGGATGTTATTTATTGAATCTTCAAATACCAGCGTTTGTTGCTGATGCTGCTCCCTGTCGTCCTTTACTTTATAGCATTAAGTTATTAGGACACTAGTGTTAGCTCTAGTGTAAATCAGTAAAGAAAAGCCGGATGCTGATAAAAGCTAATAACTGAAAGTTTCATGAATCAATTTTTCACCTCAAGCAAAACTGAAATTATGCAATATAAACAAGATCGGAATTTTTCCAAACAAATGGATGCTTTAGATCCTTTGGCATCTTACAGAGATAAGTTTTACATCCCCCAGGTTAAAGTCGCTCAAAAAAGCATTTATTTTTGTGGGCAATCTTTGGGATTGCAACCTGTAACTGTACAAAATTATATTGAACAGGTGTTGCAGGATTGGAGGATTCTAGGCTTTCAAGCTCATTTTCATGGTGATTCACCCTGGATTTTTTATAGCGATTCTTTAAAGCCAAAAATGGCAAGTATTGTAGGTGCGAGGGAAACAGAAGTTGCACTCATGAATACTCTGACTGTAAATTTACATTTAATGATGGTTTCGTTTTACCGACCTACGCCAGATAAATATAAAATACTGATTGAAGCTCCAGTTTTTCCTTCAGATCGCTATGCTATTAGGTCGCAAATTCAACTTCATGGTTACGATCCAGATGTGGCATTGCTGGAGGTAAAACCACGACCGGGTGAGACATATATTCGCACAGAAGATATTGAAAGTCTGCTGGATAAAGAAGGTAATAGCATCGTTTTGGTGCTGATAGGTGCAGTAAATTACTTAACTGGTCAGTTTTTTGAAATCGAGAAAATAGTCGATCGCGCTCATTTTTATGATTGTCTAGTCGGACTCGATTTAGCCCATGCTGCTGGTAATGTTCCTCTGGCTTTGCATGACTGGAAAGTGGATTTTGCTGTGTGGTGTAACTACAAGTATATGAATGCTGGACCCGGTGCTATTGCTGGGTGTTTTGTCCATGATAAATATGCTGAGAGTTTTGATTTACCACGTTTAGCGGGTTGGTGGGGTAACAATATCAAAACTAGATTTCTGATGGGAAATGATTTTCAAACTATACCAGGAGCATCAGGCTGGCAAGTCAGCAATCCTGATATATTATCATTGGCTGCCCTTGCCGCTTCATTGGATATTTTTGAAGCTGCGGGTATGGATAAATTACGTACTAAAAGCAAACTATTAATTGGCTATTTAGAGTTTCTGTTGGACGGGATGAGAGATGAACGTATATCGCTAATCACACCCCGCGATCCAGAACAAAGAGGGTGTCAGCTGTCTATTAGAATTAAAGATAGTAACAAAAAGGTACTGCAACACCTGAATGAACGTGGTGTGTTTTGTGACTGGAGGGAACCAGATGTGATTCGAGTAGCACCGGTTCCTCTGTTCAATCAATATACAGAAGTTTTTGATTTTGTGGAAATTCTCACAGAGATTTTGAACCAAATTGATGAATAAAGGTTATTTGATTGCTAATTGTCTGGCTAGGTATTAAACTAAGCTTATGGTCAGCCTGCCTTCTTGCGCTGGTTATCCTCGCGATCGCCATCATTCATAAACTAATTGTTAACTTTGTTGCCACTAAAAAGCAAAAAAGTTTTACATTTACACCAGCTGATTTTGCAGTTAGCGCGTTTAGTGTGTAAAGTTGATACAGAAGTAATTCGTGATTAGCAGAGAGTTGTAAAAATGCTTTTGAAATCTCAAATTGCTAGTACAAGCCATTGCAATCTACAGATTACTGCACTAAATCAGGATGCTCGAATCAAGACTATGGAACCAATGCAAGAACAACAAAGACGCGCCGCCGCTCAGGAATTTCAAGAATCTTTAGAGCAATTAGAGGGAATTTTACAAACAGATACACCAGAAGAAGAAACTACATCAAAACTTCATAATCATCATAATACTACTGAGCTTCTAAGTAATGACACTGATGTAATTGACCTGGATGCCTTAGAAGACGCTGTAGCGGATATTGAGGAGTATTTAGCCAAAAAAACAAAAGGAAAGTAAAACCCGTTAACCATAAATCTTTTGTCTTTGAGCTTCATATAACATTAAAGCCGCAGCGATCGCCACATTTAAAGATTCTACACCTGGACTAAGGGGAATTCTTACTTGTGTATCTGCCATAGCCGCCAGTTCTGGTGATAAACCAGCACCCTCATTACCCAATAAGATTAAACTGGGTTTACGCCAATCTATCTCCCAATAAGTTAAAGCGGCATCGGGTAAAGTTGCTACTATTTGCATACCTGCTTGCTGACTTTGTTGTACAGTTGTGCGTAAATTTTCACTAACTGCCATATCTAAGCGAAACCACTGACCCGCAGAAGCACGTAATACCTTGGGGTTGTCTAAGTCTACACTATCTCCACTCAAGCATAAACCTGAAGCTCCAACAGCCGCCGCAGTGCGGATAATTGTCCCCAAATTACCAGGATCTTGGATTGTTTCCAAAGCCAAAACTAAACCACTAGAGGTTAATGGCTGTTGACTAGTTTTCCGGTTAGCCATTGCCACCACCCCATCAGGGTTTACTGTAGTAGCCATAGCCGCCAACACTTCCTCACTGACAACTTCCGAGCGATCGCACCGACTACAAGCCAAATCCCATAACTGGGGATGAGCATTTTGCCATTGGGGAGTACAACACACCACCACCAAAGGATAATTTACAGCACAAGCCTCCTCTAACAAATGTGTCCCTTCCAATAAAAACAACTGCTGCTTATGCCTTTCCTTGGTAGAATGTAGCTTACGGATTTGTTTAACTAAAGGATTTTGTAAACTGGTCAACATAATTACTAATAAAACTAAAGTGGTGCAAGTCAAAAAAGACAATTACACCACTTATTACTCAAATGCGGAACCCGGGACTTGAACCCGGAAGCCTTGCGGCACTAGAACCTGAATCTAGCGCGTCTGCCAATTCCGCCAGTTCCGCGAACTAACGTTTGATTCACAATTTATCATTATTACTCAAAAATTTTATTTTGTCAACAAAGCGGAGAAGAAGAGGCAGGGGGCAGAGGGGCAGAGGGGCAGAGGGGCAGGAGGCAGAAATAATTAATTATTCTTCCTTTTGACTTTTGAATTTTGACTTTTGCCTGTTCCCTGTTCCCTGTTCCCTGTTCCCTAATGACTAAATCAATCAAATGGCAGAGAAAAAGACATTCATTTAGCAGATGAAAGCCTATTGCATAAGTTTATTCTGTCAAACCACAATTTTCCGGCTTGAAGCTAGGAGAGTGTCAATGTAGAATCAAAACCAACTTCAAACCTTTTAGATTACGTATTTTTTTGGAGGTAGGCTTATTAATTCCTCTAGCAGCTTACCAGATGCTAAAACTGCACCTGAAGTAGACTCCTCAGTCTTGCAAATTTGGGGCGGGCATCCGTTGCGGGGTCATGTCAATATTAGCGGAGCTAAAAATTCAGCACTTGTGATTATGGCTGGTGCTTTACTATGTTCTGGTGATTGCCGTATTAGTAATGTTCCTTTGTTAGCTGATGTAGAACGCATGGGGCAAGTTTTAGCAGCCCTTGGTGTCACCATCACTAGACAAGGGGATATTCTTGACATTAATGCTAGTCACATTAGCACATCTAAAGCTCCTTATGAACTAGTTACCCAACTCCGGGCTAGTTTTTTTGCGATTGGGCCAATTCTGGCACGATTAGGAGTAGCCCAAATGCCCCTACCAGGAGGCTGTGCCATTGGTGCTAGACCGGTTGATTTGCACGTCCGGGGACTACAAGCGATGGGGGCAGAAGTACAAATTGAGCATGGCATTTGCAACGCTTATGTTCCTGGTACTAATGGACGTTTAACAGGCGCAAGAATCTATCTTGATACTCCCAGCGTAGGTGCGACAGAAACTTTAATGATGGCCGCCACCCTAGCTGATGGGGAAACTATCATTGAAAACGCCGCCAGAGAACCAGAAGTAGTTGATTTAGCTAACTTCTGTAATGCAATGGGAGCAAAAATTCAAGGTGCCGGCACCAGCACGATCGCTATTGTGGGTGTAGACAAGTTACACTCTGTGGAATATTCCATTATTCCCGATCGCATCGAAACCGGAACTTTTTTAGTAGCTGCGGCGATTACTCGTTCTGAATTGCTACTTTCTCCTGTAGCGCCTGACCATTTAATTCCAGTTTTGGCCAAATTGCGCGATATTGGGGTGACAATCATTGAAGAAGCCCCGGATTGTTTACGCATTCTCCCAGCCGAAACACTCAAAGCCACCAATATAGACACTTTGCCCCATCCTGGTTTTCCCACGGATATGCAAGCACCCTTTATGTCCTTGCTCACCCTCGCGGAAGGTGACAGTATCATCAATGAATCAGTGTTTGAAAATCGCTTGCGTCATGCTTCTGAGTTAAACCGTTTAGGGGCAGATATTCGCGTTAAAGGGAATATGGCTTTTGTCCGTGGTGTACCCAGCTTATCCGGTGCACCAGTGATCGGTACAGATTTAAGGGCTTCTGCTTCTTTAGTCATAGCTGGACTAGCTGCACAAGGCACAACCATCATTCAAGGACTACACCACCTAGATCGGGGTTATGACCAGTTGGACATCAAGTTGCAAAAACTCGGTGCAAAAATCCTCCGGGTAAATGAAGCATCACTTGATGCCACATTACCAAAAAATGGGGTTTAAAGCCCCGTCCTCAAAGGATGCAGCTGGCGAACGGGGGGTAAGACCCCTCAGTTAAACGATAAATCAAGGCTTCTGGGGTGCGAGTGCTTTCTGAATATTCCGCCGAAAAGCCTATAAAATCGTTGGGTTGGGGGGTGACACCCATCAATCGCCAGCTGTATCCTCAAAGGACGGCTTTTTGGTAGAATAGTGGAAACAGGCAGGGCATTGTCTGTTGGGCGAGATAGTGTAAGACGGTATGAAACTGCAACTGTTGTTTGAACCCAGAATCTCCGCACTTTTAGGGCGGGGAGTATGTCAACTACTAACAACTCTCATCCCCCAACTTCCATGTCAACTTAATAGTGCGGTGGGCATTGCCCACCCTACTTAATTGAATAAACATTGTTTTACGTACTATACAAAAATCAGTCAAAATACTAACATAGGCAAATAGGTTAGTACACTATATTGTATTACAACAATTTCCCATGTCACATCACAAAATACAGAAACCATCTTTTGGCAATTATGGCATTTCCAAGAAAAGCAACCCTTTAATTTAAGGAAGGTCTTGGACAAATCCTTATTAACAAAGCAACAATCAAGCTGCACAACAGCCAGCAAATACAGTTAAGCCACTGACAACTGAGGAATGGAAGAAGGATAATGTCTTCCTCAAAGCCATAGAAACCAGAGAAGCTCAACTACGGCAACAATCCATCCAAGCAAAATTATCTGAATCAGAAGCATGGCTAATATCTGGTCAAGACGCGCCTATATCTGAGCAAGAACCGCCAGTAGAGGGTCAGCAAGAACCTATGACTGTAGCATCATTACCAGCATTACCCAGCTTGATACCTCCATTTGTGCTACAGCGAGTAGGTAGTCGGGTATCTCAAAAATTACTTTGGCAGACGTTTTGGAAAATTATTATTAAGCGATTCGCTATACACGGAGCAGCAGCAGCAACACTTTCGGCAGCTGATGGACCTCTTCCCATCGGTGAAATAATCTCCCTTGGCATAGCTGTTTCGGTTTTATGGGAAATATATCATCTATGGCCAGAACTTTGGGAACAAACTGCAACAGAAGTGATTGAAAAGCCTCCAACTTCGACTCCTTCAGAGGAAAAAAAAACCCCTAATCCCGGTCAACAACCTAAACCTATTCCTCCTCGTATTCCAACTCAACAAGATCAAGATGACAATAAACGAAATTATCTACACGCTTTTGGAAATAAGACACAGCCACGTCCTCCCCGTGAAGGACGTGATATAGAAGTTGATGAAAAAGGGTATGTGAATTCTCAACCAGAACCTGGGAAAAGATGGCCAAAAGGAGCTTCAACTTTTGGTGATCCTTACAGAGCGCCACTCACAGGACACTTCCATAGAATCCCCCGCAATACTCCTATGCCTAAAGGTCTTGCAGTTATAGCTGATGGTAAAGAAGTAGGTGGTCGTCAAGGAGAAACACATCATACAATTTTCCCTGTAGAAAGGATGCTATTTTTAACATTCAGTCAACTATTTCTTAATCTTCCTTGGGTGTATGCAGGTAACAAAAAATGATGAAACAAGGAAAATTAACAGAAAATGATATGATTTTGTGGCGCAACTTACGCAAAGCTGAGATATACTTTTCTACAGCCAGAGGTGATTTTCTACGTAGATGCACTGAGAAGGAGTTAGTAATTAGAAAAGCCTTACAAAACCCGTCCGACAGAGATACAGCATTAGACTTACTCTTATATCTAGATGTTGAAGAACGATTACCATTTTTTGATGACTTGGTTGATTTGGCCAGCGTTGATCATGCTTCTGTTGATCGGGTTTGGCAAGTGATTCTTTCTCTACCAAAGGATTTTCTTCTGGCAAACATTGAAAAAAGCGCAGAACCTGTGTTAAATAATGCTGTTAAAGATGCTTATGTTGAGTATAGATGTTTGTTGCAACTGTATTCACAAATAGATCGTGTTTTGACATATCCCTTGGCTCAAAGAGCTTTGCAAAGCGATGATCCAGATGTCATAGAAGCAGGAGAAGATTTTATGGAGTGGCTCGAACAGAACCAGTAGTTAATCCAATACATCATCAAAATTAACTTTCAACAAAACCACAAATTAATATTTAGACGCAGATAAACGCAAATGAAAAAATTATAGATATTAAAAGCTATTGCCAGTTATTTAACTTAATATGTACATTTTTTATTGAGATATATGCAGGTAAAAAGCGGAGTAAAAAATGATGAAACAAGGACAACTAACAGAAAATGATCTTGAATTGTGGCAAAATTTATATGAAGCTGAGATGGAATTATATGCAGCTCGTGCCGAATTTTTAAATGGTTGTACAAATGTTAATCTAGCTATCAAAAATGCACTTCAAGATCCTGGAGATCGAGTTACGGCTTTGAATCTACTTTTACATTTAGATGTTGAAGAAAGATTACCATTTTTTGATGACTTGGTTGATTTAGCAAGTGTTGATCATGCCTCTGTTGATCGGGTTTGGCAAGTGATTCTTTCTTTACCAAAGGATTTTCTTCTGGCAAATATTGAAAAAAGCGCAGAACCTGTGTTAAATAATGCTGTTAAAGATGCTTATGTCGAGTATAGATGTTTGTTGCAATTATATTCACAAATAGACCGTGATTTGACGTATCGCCTTGCTCAAAGAGCGTTGCAAAGCGATGATGAGGATGTGATAGAAGCGGGGGAAGATTTTATGGAGTGGCTGGAGAAAGACATCTAAAAAGATTGACACCAGCTACATATACTTACAGTCCTTATGGCAAAACCCACCAGACGGCTAATTGAAAAAATATTGGCTATAGTTTAATTGGCGTAGTTGATAAATTGTAATTTTTAATTTGTAATGTCTTTCTTAAAAACACCTCTTATCGGTTTACAAGCTAATGCTTTCCGTCATCCCCTAGACTTGGAAGCGACAAATGCTATCAAGCAAATCCCTGGTCTAGATATGTTAGTGCGTAATTGGCTGGGCCCAACAGCAGAACAGATTTTCTATGTAGAAAATATTGCTTCTAGTATTTTGGTGGGTGAAAACCAACTACCAAATTTACATAACTTACTTTTAGAAGCTTGTCAAATCTTAGATATTGAACCACCTCAGTTATATGTCCGGCAACATCCAGCCCCCAATGCTTATACTTTTGCGATGCGGGGTAAACAGCCTTTTATTGTGGTGCATACTTCTTTAATTGAAATTCTTACACCAGAAGAAATACAAGCGGTGATTGCCCATGAGTTGGGACATCTTAAATGTGATCATAGTGTGTATTTAACACCTGTGAATTTATTAATTTTGGCTGCGGCTATTGTGCCGAATGTGGGGGCAATTTTAGCCCAAGCGATCCAAGCTCAGTTGTTAGAATGGGTGAGGTGTGCTGAGTTTACGTGCGATCGCGCTGCACTTTTAGCCACCCAAAATCCCAAAGTTGTGATGTCAGTATTAATGAAGTTAGCAGGCGGTTCTCCCTCCCTTGCCCCCCAACTCAATCTAGAAGCTTTCATTTCCCAAGCCCGTGCTTATGATGACATTAGCAAAACTGAGTTAGGGGAAATGGTCAAAGCTGCCCGCACTGCCGAGTTAACCCATCCTGTACCCGTACTGCGAGCTAGAGAAATTGACCGTTGGGCTAGTAGCCAAGAATATCATTACCTCTTGCAAAATCACGGAACAAAGGAGCAAAATAAAACAGTACCCCAAGGCGGTTGGCGTAACTGGTAAATGAAACCGATTAATCTATTTGAATACGAACAATTAGCAGTAAAACACCTATCCCCAATGGCGCTAGATTACTACCGTAGCGGTGCAGGGGATGAAATCACCTTAAAAGATAATCGGGCAGCTTTTACACGGGTGAAACTCTGCCCCCGAATGCTGGTGGATGTGAGCAAAATTGATTTATCAACTACGGTTTTAGGGGAAAACTTATCATTTCCCTTGCTAGTTGCACCGATGGCTTTTCAATGTCTCGCTCATCCTGATGGGGAAATAGCCACCGCTAACGCTGCCGCTTCCGCAGGTATTGGCATGGTATTGAGTACATTAGCTACTAAGAGTTTAGAAGAAGTGGCCGCTATCCGGCGTAACTTTTCCTATCCCTTACAATGGTTTCAGCTTTATATACATAAAGATAAAGGCTTAACTCAGGCTTTGGTAGAAAGGGCTTATAAAGCAGGTTATAAAGCTTTATGTGTAACAGTGGACGCGCCAATTTTGGGGAGAAGGGAACGGGATCAACACAATGCTTTTACCTTACCTTCAGATTTACAGTTAGCTAATTTAGTCAATATGTCCGGGTTGAATATTCCCCAAACAGAGGCAGAATCGGGATTATTAGCTTATTTTGCCCAACAAATTAACCCGGCCGTCACTTGGCAAGATTTAGAATGGTTACAAGCCCTCAGTCCTTTGCCTTTGGTGTTGAAAGGGATTTTACGGGCTGATGATGCCTTAAAAGCTGTAGAATATGGAGCAAAAGCGATAATTGTTTCTAATCATGGGGGAAGACAGTTAGATGGGGCGATCGCCTCTTTCGATGCCCTACCGGAAATCGTCGCAGCTGTAAATGGTAAAATCGAAATCTTGCTAGATGGTGGGATTCGTCGCGGTACAGATATCCTCAAAGCTTTAGCCATTGGTGCAAAAGCCGTACTTCTTGGCCGTCCCATATTGTGGGGATTAGCCGTTAATGGTCAGCTTGGTGTAGTTGATGTTATTTCCCTGCTGCAAACAGAATTTTACGCTGCCATGGCCTTAAGTGGTTGCACCCAAATCCCTGATATTGATGTTAGTTTAATCAAGTTTTAAACCTAATCAAAAAAAATTTCCCAAATTCATCTCAAAATCCTATTGCAAAATCAAGAAATCGGTTATACTAAAAAAGTGCCATTCAAGGGCGGGTGGCGAAACTGGTAGACGCACCACACTCAAAATGTGGCGACCTTGCGGTCATAGGAGTTCGATTCTCCTCCTGCCCACTGGCAAATACTACCAAAACATAAATTTAGGAGAAAGTTATGCGGCTCAAAAGCTGGGAGTCTCCCCGCAGACAGGGTAGAAACGATAAAGGTAAAGGTGGTTCAGCTAGACAGAGGCAACTCAAAAAACAAAGACAAATGCTCAGACAAAAACTGAAAGAAGCTAATCAGCAAGACAAAAATCAAAATATTAATCACAATGGGGAAGGTTATGACCTTCCCTTATTTTTTTGTTGTATAAATATTAAGCATTCAATTAAGCATTCAACCTTTGAAAAAATCTGTGTAGTAGAAGTGGGTTAAGAACAAATCCAAAGTTTTGATTATATGCTGGTAGCTAAATATTAGTTATTTTTATAAATAAACAAACAAATTGTAAATAAGTAAAACTAAATATAAGCATCCTCAATCAAATATGAGAGAAAAGCCATACTATAGTATTTACAGCCCGTTTCAGATAAATGAGGGACAAATTTTTGAAACAAACCCTTATATAAAGAGACTTTCACCCCTGCACCGCACGCTCGCGCAGTCGAAGTGTTCCCTGCTGTATATTGGATTTAAATTTATTTAATTATGACAATATCCATGATACCTAAAACAGATACTTATATTTAACTATACGAAAAAATACATTTGACATTCTCAGTAGCGAAAAAATTACTATGGATTATGAAGTAAGTATGAATTTTTCGTTTTATCAGAAAAAATCTTCGTAAAAATACTAAAGTCAGCTAAAGTTAGTGAATAATTATAATTACATTAGTAGAATCCAAAATTTACTAGAAACGCTATATCAATTTTCCGAGAGTCAAAAAATTCGGAAGATTAATCTAGTAGTTATCCAAAATTAAGACAAAATGCACAATTTCCTAGAGAGTATCTGGGTAATATTCTTTGGACACTAAGGAGTCATCTATGGCAGGGAAGGGGTCTTTACCTACTCAGAAAGTGCTTGATTTTCCTATTACTGCTCTACGTTTTAACGAGCAAATACAAACAATAATAGAATGGGCTAATACACGAGCAAGTAAAACAGTGTGTGTCGCTAATGTACATATGCTAATGGAAGCACATTGGCATCCAGATTTTGCTAATGTCCTCAGAAGTGCGGATCTAGTAACTCCCGATGGTATGCCTATTGTCTGGATGATGCGATATATGGGAGTACATCAGCAAAATCGTGTTGCTGGAATGGATATTTTTCTAGCTTTGTGCGAACAAGCTCAAAAACAAAACCTGAGTTTACTTTTTTTAGGCTCACAAACAGAAATTCTTTCCAGAATCAAAGAAAGACTAGATCAAGAATTTCCACAGTTGAAAATTGCATCTATGGAACCCCTACCTTTTCGGCCATTAACCGAAGTTGAAGACGAAGCTTTAATAGAAAAAATAAATGCAAGCGGAACTAATATTGTTTTAGTTTCATTAGGTTGTCCTAAACAAGAACATTGGATGGCTCAACATAAGGATAAAATTCAAGCTGTCATGATTGGGTTAGGTGGAGTTTTTCCAGTTTATGCAGGTATTCACAAACGCGCACCCCGGATAGTACGTGATCTAGGTTTGGAATGGCTTTATAGATGGATTCAAGAACCGCGCCGACTGTGGGGACGTTATATGAAAACCATTCCACCATTTATTTGGTTAGCTATCAAACAAATGCTATCATCAAGTCGTTTAGGAGGGCTTTCTATCCCTGGCAGTAGTGATTAATTAATATTAGGTTTATAGTTTTTGATAGTTGCAGATGGAAAAATAATTGTTTTGACCTAGTTTTAAAGATGTGGTGTATTATATTTTAGTTGTTATTGAAAACCTTTCAGGTAAATAGAAAGTAATAGAGAAACAACTTAGAATAGTGACATCATTAACCAAAAACAACAATAAATTATGTACTGACTTTGCTATTCAAGTGATAGTCAGTTCAATCACATCTGCCCAATTTTTCGCTATCCATATTACAGCAGATTTCAGAGGTACACCGATAGCAGACAAGATGCCCGCATTACATTTGAATATCTCATTTTATAAATGTTAGTTGGAGGTTTATGTGATAAGTTCCCTGAAAAAAATCATGACACGGGTTATTACTCTAAGTAAAAGTAGAGTAGCTGGGAGCTTTTTTGATCAAGGTATTGTGAGTTTAGGTAACTTTCTCACCAATATGTTACTAGGTCGTTATTTGTCACAAGATGATTATGGCAGCTTTGTCCTGATTAATAATAGTATTTTTCTTTTTCTCAATAGTATTCATAATTCCTTAGTTGTTTATCCACTTTCCGTTAAAGGGTCTGTAGTTGATCGTGCTGAACTTAGTAAGTTAACTACTAATTATTCAATTTTTACAACTATATTAGCGGCTGTTTGTAGTGTGATCTTGCTGAGTGCGGTGATATATTTACAAAAGCTGTATATTTTTCCTGTAGCTACCTGTGCTCTTGTATTGTGGCAGATTCAAGAGACTTTACGCCGGGCTTTAATTGCACATTTACGTTATGAAGAAGTGATTTGGGGGGATGGATTAAGCTACTTAGGTCAAGCAGGTGCAGTGTGGTTTTTAGCACAGATGGGATGGTTATCTTTTGAAACTACATTTTTAGCGATCGCTTTAACCTCAGCCATAGCCGCACTAGTCCAAGCCTTACAAATTCAACTCAAAACCCAAACTTTACAAAGCCTATCAAACACCATTACCACTTCTTGGAGTTTAGGAAAATGGTTTTTATTTGGTAGTATAACCGCAACAATTACCCAACACTCCACACCTTGGATTTTAGCTATTTTTCATGATAAAAAAACCACAGCTACAGTCCAAGCCCTAACTAATATCGTGGGAGCAAGCAACCCAATCATTAGCAGTACCACCAGTTTAATGATACCCACCATAGCCAAAGCCAATCAAGAAGGAGGGATGAAAGCAGTAAAGTCGGCTGTAATTAAATATTCCCTACCCGGATTTATCTTATTAATCCCCTTCTTTACAATATTAGTTTTATATCCTAAAACTATATTGGCATTCATTTATGGTTCAACTTCGCCCTATGTAACAGCAAATAATACAAGTATTCTTTTACAATTGTTAGTATTATCCCAGTTAATATTATATGTTACTCAGATTCCCTCATCAATATTAGCTGGGTTAGAAAAAAGTAAATCTGCATTTTTAGGTCAAATAGGTAGCATTTTATCTTCTTTATTAATTGGTATTCCATCTATTGTTAAACTAGGAGACTTTGGTGTGATTATTAGCAGCATCTCTGCCAACATAATGAGAATGTCTATTAACAGTTACCAGATTTTCAATTGGCAAAAAATAATGAATAAGAATGCTCAAATGTTTGATAATGAAAAGTAAATTTAACTTAAATTATCACAGCAAATCAATTGTTAAAATTAATGAAAATCCTACAAAATCATCAAAAATTAAAATAACTTATGGAAAATAATAAAGATACACGTATAGCCGTACTTATTCCCTCATTGATAGGTGGTAATTATTGGCATCCGGTTTTTTGTGAATTGAGCAAAGTATTTAAACAAACTATTATTTATACCGGGGCTTGGCCAGGTTTCTCACCAGGCTTTACAGATACATTTCAAATCCAAGTTGTAGGTAAAACTAGCTTTGTAGAAACTGGAAAATCACCACAAGAAGGTTACGGTAGAGGTTTTATCAAAGTCTCACCGCAAATTATTTCCTATTTATATAAATTCAAACCTCAAATCATTTTTGCCAGTGGTTTTTCACTGTGGACAATTATCGCTTTTTTATTTAAACCTCTACTAAAATGGCAATTAATTATTATTTATGATGGTAGCTCGCCTAATGTAGATTATCAAGATTTAACTATTAGAACTTGGTTAAGAAAAACAATAGCTCAATCAGCCGATGCTTTAATTACTAACAGTCAAACTGGTACACAATATCTCACACAAATTTTACAAGCTGATAAAAACAAAGTTTTTACTAGACCTTACCAAGTACCAGATGCCAACGCCTTATTAAACCGCATTAATAATCATCAGGTGGAGGATAAAAATAAAACCAAGCGGCCAATTTTTCTTTTTATTGGACAATTGATTAAAAGAAAAGGGCTAGAATACCTCCTCCAAGCTTGTATGAATTTACAGTCTTGGGGTTGTGACTATACTGTGATGGTATTAGGAGAAGGCCCTTTAAGAGGAGAATTAGAAACTTACACTCAGGAACATAACTTAAACGTGCAGTGGATAGGTTGGGTAGATTATGGTTCTGTAGGTGCTTACTTTCAAAATGCAGATGTATTTGTTTTGCCATCTCTGGAAGATACATGGGGAATGGTAGTATTAGAGGCAATGGTTTTTGAGCGACCAATTCTTTGTTCTCAGTGGGTTGGGGCTAAAGAAATGATTGTTGATGGTGTGAATGGTTTTATTTTTAATCCTAAAGAACCAGAAGAATTGGCAAAACTGATGCGGCGGTTTATTGACAATCCTGATTTAATTGCTCAAATGGGTAAAGAATCTAAAAACTTAATTTCCCAACATACACCCACAGCAGCAGCAAAATTTATGATGGAAGTTATAAGCCAAACTTTAAAACAGAAATAACTCAAATAATTTGAGGTGCATGATTATGAAAATTCTAATTTCTGCTTATGCTTGTGAACCAAATCAAGGTTCAGAACCGGGAGTAGGCTGGAACGTAGTGCGGGAAGTTAGTAAATATCATCAAGTTTGGGTGTTGACATCTAATTGTCACCGTTCAGGTATTGAAAGCGAGTTAAGTCATCATCCTATTCCTAACTTGAACTTTATTTATGTAGATCCTCTGGGTTGGAAATTAGAATGGAATAAAAAGTCAAAAATTAGACAATTTACTGTTCACTTACATTATTATCTTTGGCAAATTTGGGCTTACTTTATTTGTCGCTCATTGCATCAGCAAATTATCTGGGATGCTGCACATCATGTAACCTATGTGAGATATTCCAGTCCTAGTTTTATCTCATTATTATCTATTCCATTTATTTGGGGTCCTGTAGGTGGTGGAGAGTCAGCACCACCTGATTTTTGGCAAGATTTTAGTTTCCGAGCCAAAATCTATGAAACTGCCCGTCATTTGCTACGCTCTATAGGAGAGTTAGATCCTTTTGTGAAAATGACGGTAAAAAATAGTGATGTAATTCGTGCTACTACAGAGGATACGTCTAAAAGATTATATAAAATTGGTGCTGGTTCTGTAGAAATTATCCCAGAGTCAGGTTTAGCAGAAGAGGAGATAGCTCGTCTTGAGCAGTACCAAATAGCGGATACTTTTCCGGTTAGATTTATTAGTATGGGTAGATTGTTGCATTGGAAAGGTTTTCACTTAGGTTTACGTGCCTTTGCTCAAGCAGGTTTATTGGATGCGGAATATTGGATTGTGGGAGATGGCCCGGAAAGCGAAAGATTAAAAGCTTTAGCTCAAGATTTAGGAATTGTGCAACAGGTTAAATTTTGGGGCAGACTATCTCGTGAAGAAACTTTAAGTAAATTATCGGAAAGTCATGTTTTAGTTCATCCTAGTCTCCATGATTCTGGAGGATGGGTGTGTATGGAAGCTATGGCAGCAGGAAGACCTGTAATCTGTTTAGATTTAGGAGGCCCTGGGGTACAAATAACAGAAGAAACTGGTTTAAAAATTACGGCTAGTTCCCCACAGCAGGTGGTGTTAGATTTAGCAAAAGCGATGAATGTTTTAGCTGGTGATTCAGAGTTAAGAAAAAGTATGGGTCAGGCAGGAAGAAAACGGGTGAAAGAAAACTTTAGTTGGGAAAGTAGAGGTCAGCAATTGTCTAAACTTTATCAGAGTCTTTTAGTTGCACCTCAAGGTATGGATGTGGGGGAGAAGATTTAGGTTTTGCTTCAGAAATGTCTGAGTCAATAATTTTTAAATCTAGACTAAATTATGAATTTATACAATAAGTTTTTGATTTTTGCTCTCTACTTGAGTGCTTTGACAGATGGAGTACGAAAAGTAGGTGCTGGAGGAATTAGCGGCTTAGGGATGCTGACTGTTATTTTGTCGTTTGGTAGTTGGGCACTGGCATTAAGTCGCGTGCATTTACCTAAAAGAGTGTTAAGTCTGCTGAATTTGTTGTTGTTTATTGTTGTGACTGTTATCAGTTGGATCATCCATTTTACGTCTGTACCACCTATTACTGTTATTCAAAATTTAGCAGTCTATTTAGGTTTTATTGGCTTTATATTGGTGAGTACAATTCAAACTTATCGTACTGGCAATATTCCTGAATTTATCAGTAAACACCTCAATAGATCCATTCAGATATCAGTAATTATTTATGGTCTATCTCTGTCCATGTCTGGGCCTGGTGCTGGTAATATTATGGGGGCTCGTTCCTTTGGCTTGTACGCTACTATTGGTACAGCTTGGTTTTTAGCTAAGGCGCGTTGTGGTCTACCAGGTGCGAAATTATGGACATGGATCACCATTGGAGCGATCGCACTAAGTTATTCACGCACCTCCTTAATTGTAGTGATTATTCTTTTCCCCCTCTCACAACTATCTTTTAACAGTGTGAAAAGTTGGGTTAGATTCGCTATAAGTATAATTCTTATTGGTACAATTGCTTTTCTTGCCCTCAATTACGTAGAGCCAATCCGTTCTCGTTTCAATGAACAAGGGGATAATGCTACTGTGGGAGGCGTAAAAGTTAATACATCTGGAAGAGGCGCAGCCTGGCCTGTAGCTTATGCTTCAGCCTTAGAATCGCCTTGGATTGGGCATGGGCCCGGTTCTATCGGCAAAATTTTAACAGAACGAGTCGGGCCAGCTTTTGCACATCCTCATAATGACTACCTGCGAATCTTTCATGATTTTGGTTTAATTGGTTTAGGATTTTGGTTAGTAGGCTATTTTGGTTTAGTAGGTAAAACCTGGCAAAATTGGCAATGGGCAGAAAAACATAAATTAGCTCATGCTCACATTCATTTAGCTGCTTTTTTAGGTTTAATTGCTGTAGCTATCGCGATGATTGGGGATAATATCGTTGTGTATATTTTTTGTATGTCTCCTATGGGGACTTTAATCGGGGCTTCTATTGGTACATCAAGTATTTCGAGAAAACTGGTTAAATCAGCTCATAAGTTGCCAATTTCTTCTCGTGAATCATTAATTATTAAACAATAAAGAAAAATTATTAAGAGAGTTAGCAAAATGAAGATTTTATTACTGCATAATCGTTATCAAATTGCCGGGGGTGAAGATGGAGTAGTACAGGCAGAAAGAAATTTGTTAACTCAAAATGGTCATGAAGTTAATTTACTAGAAGTCAGCAATGATGATATTAAAAATAGCTGGGATAAATTAACAACAGCCTTTAGTGCAGTTTATTCATTCAAATCTAAAGACATCATCAGCCAAAGAATAAAGCAGTTTCAGCCAGAAATTGTCCATGTACATAACTTTTTTCCTTTACTTTCTCCATCTATATATGATGCCTGTTTAGAACATAATTTACCTGTAGTACAAACCCTGCACAATTATCGCCTAGTTTGTCCCAAAGCGATGCCTTTTCGAGAGGGAAAAATCTGTGAAGATTGTTTTAATCAACCTATACCTTGGCCAAGTATAGTTCATGGTTGCTACAGAAATTCACGGTTACAAAGTTCAGTTGTAGCCTTGATGAATAGCTGGCATAAATTTCAAGGTACTTGGCAAGAAAAAATAGATGCTTATATTGTTTTTACTCAATTTCAAAAAGACAAAATGATTCAAGCTGGATTACCAGCAGCAAAAATATATATTAAACCAAATTTTGTATTTACGCCAGAGAATTTGAAAAAAACAAATAATAAGAATGAATATATTTTGTTTGTGGGCAGATTATCAACAGAAAAAGGAGTATCTTTATTAATTGATGCTTATTTACAAGCTAATTTATCTACTCCTTTGAAAATTGTGGGTGATGGGCCTTTATCAGCAAATTTAAAACAACAAGTTACAGATAATAATGCAACTGATTTGATTGAATTTTTAGGTTTTCAGGATAAGTCAACGGTATTAGAATTAATGTATAATGCCAAATTTTTGGTTTTTCCTTCAATTTGGTATGAGGGTTTTCCTTTAACCGTAGCTGAAGCTTTCGCTTGCGGTTTACCTGTTATTGCTCCCCAGTTAGGAGGATTACCAGAAATTATTGAAGATGGAGTGACGGGTTTAAATTTCATCCCCGGCAATGCTGATGATTTGGCTGCTAAGATGAAATATGCGATCGCACATCCTCAAGCTATGATTGACATGAGTAACAAAGCCCGTTTAGTATATGAAAATAAATACACACCAATAGCTAATTATCATCAGTTAATGGCTATATATCAAGCAATCGTGAATGACAAAAATAAACTGGTAAAAAAATTATGAAAACTACAAAAAGTCAAATAGTTATTTTTGATTTTAACGTGACAAAAAATAGTCCTATCGGCAGTTGTGTTTTACAACTGGTAACAGATATTTACAAAGATTATCAAATCACAGTGGTTGCTGATATTTTTGAAAATCCTGCACCAGAAGAAATTAACTGGATTCGTGTACCTTTACCACCAAAACCCGTACTTCTTCGCTATGTATTATTTCAATGGTTAGCACCAATATATTATAGAAAATATTATCGTAATAACTCTGGTAAGAAACCTTTAATAATAGCATCTCAAGGTGAATTTATTAATTGTGATATTTCTTATTCTCAATTTGGACATCAAGCTTACTTAGATAATCAATGGCATACTAATACTAGCAAAGGATTACGCCGTTTAGCTCGTTGGATGATTCATAAATTTAATGCTAATACCGAAGCCAAAGCATTTGCTCATACTCAAAAAATTGTTGTCCCCTCCCAAGGATTAGCCAAAGAACTTACCGAAACTTATCCACAAATTGCCAATAAAATTGTGATTATTCCTAATCCGGTAGATATACATAAATTTGCCCCTCCTCAAGAATTTAATCGGCAAGAAATGCGTAAAAAATTTAATTTCAGTGCCAACGATGTAGTGATGATTTTTGTGGCATTAGGAGACTTTGAACGGAAAGGATTAAATCTTTTAATGGAGTCACTAGCCAAATTAGAAAACCCTCAAGCTAAATTGTTAGTGGTTGGTGGTACTGAAAGCATTATTCAAGAATATAAACAATTACAAAATCAATTGGGATTAGCGAATCAAGTATATTTTGCTGGTTTTCAAACCGACATTCGTCCTTATTTATGGGCATCTGACTTGTTAGTACATCCCTCAACTTATGAAACTTTTTGTTTAGTAGTTTTTCAAGGATGTGCAGCAGGTTTACCATTCATGGCAACACAACTTTATGGAGTAGAAGAATTTTTACAAAATGGTATTAATGGTTGGCAAGTAGAACGCAATCTTGACTCCATTTCAACTACACTACAACAGATACTAGGTAATAAGACTAAAGTAATAGAAATGGGAAAAATTGCGCGGAATATGGTTAATAGCTATGATGCTCCTATTTTTGTATCACGTTGGCGATCTATAATTCAGAAACTCGTGTCTGTTTAGTAAAGAATCGTAAAAATTATGTTGGTTAGTATATGTGTGATTACTTTTCAGCGAAATGATGGCTTAAAACGCTTACTAGAAGGATTAAACCAACTAACCTTTAATAAGTGCCAAATACCCAAGATTGAAGTTGTTGTTGTTGATAATGATGCTAATGGTACAGCTCATTTAGTTTGTGAGGAAATTAAGCCAGAATTTAGATGGCCGCTACAATATTACATTGAAACTCAACGTGGTATTTCCTACGCTAGAAATAAAGCGATCGCTTGCACAAACCCAGAAGCATCATTTATTCTGTGGATAGATGATGATGAAGTTCCTCAACCATCTTGGTTAGATGAATTATTGTATATGCAAGAACAAACTCAAGCCGATGTAGTGTGGGGGGCTGTTTTACCTTATTTTCCTGACAAAAATGTGCCTAATTGGGTGATAGAAGGCAAATTTTTTGACCCTCCTAACTACAATAATGGTCAAGTTGTCAATCTAGCAGCTACAAATAACACCTTGAGCCGCACGGAGATATTTAAAAAATTAGATAAATTCTTTGATGAACGTTTTGCTTTAACTGGTGGTAGTGATACTCATTTCTTTTGGCGAGTTCATAAAATGGGATTTAAAATAGTATGGGCAAAAGCAGCTATAGTTAATGAATGGATACCACAAAGCCGCACAAAACTTAAATGGGTATTTCAACGTTCTTATCGGTCAGGAATTATTTATAGCGTGTGTGAAAGAGAATTTGAAAGCAATTTTCAGAGGCAAATTATTCGGTTTATTAAGGGAGTTGTACTAATAATTTGGGGTAGTGTTTTAGTAATACCTTATCTATTGGCTAAACGTCATATATTCATCTGGAATCTATTAAAAATTGCCAGAGGTACAGGCACTATTTCCGGTTTACTTGGTGTGATGAAATATCATGAATATAAACAGGTGCATAAAGTTTAATCATTGTTTTTTTGTTTACCTACTTGCCATGATTTAGTAGATGGTTTTATTGCCCCGAAATTCAGTGCTATACTACTTTTTTTAGGCATATAATAAGGATAAGGTAAATTACCTGTACGCTGAAATTCAGGATTAGTCTTCAGAACGCGAGAACCCACAGGATTAATATTAAAAAATAGATTATTATCTACTCCTGAAGATACTCCTAAACGTTCATTAACATCATTTATAGAGTTATAAAAAATATTATTGCTAATCTGGGGAATAGAGTTTTTATGCTTAAACATAAAAATTTTGTCCTGAGAGTTCTTAATAACTACAGTATTATGGATAAATTTAAAATTTTCTATTTCCCCATCAAAAAGTCCGATTAAAGTCGGTTTGTTGGTGTTTTCAAAAAGATTATGATGTACATTTATATTCCGATATTTACCACCAAATAAAGCCAGAGGATAAGAACCACCCCGAATATAATTATTGTGAATTTCTAGATTATCACTAGCTACTTCCAGCGCATAAAATGGATTATTTGGGCCGTACCAAAGATTATTATAGACACGAATGCTAGTTGATTTATTTGTCGGAGGTGCAGCTAAAGAAACCGTACTGTTAAATGTAGAATTAAAAATTTCACAATTAAAACATTGATAATGCCAAAGTTCTAAAGCCATTTGGGGAGTCCAACCACTACCCCAAGCATTCCATTTATCTACTTTAATATCTAAATTAGAAAATTTGACATTTTTTAAAATAGTCGGTTTTCCATTCCAAGCATCTTTTGGCCAATCATCCTTTTTAGTTTTGATGCCTGCACCTCCGCGTTTTCTGGTATCAATATTAATATTATCAAGAGAGAAATTTGTTAAATCTCCTAAATAAAAAGCGTTAGATTGTTTACCTTTCTTGCCAGGGTTATGTTTATTGAAAGAACTATCTTTAATTGTCACGTTATAGATACGACTATCATTAACTCTTTGCAGATTAATTGCTGTTTTTTCATAAGCATTAAACGCCACATCATGAATTATTAGTTTTTCTGCATCCCGAATATATAAACCCAATTCATAAGCGTAATTTTTGCCGTTAAAATTAATATCTCGAATGGTCAAATTTTTTATTTTTTCTAACTGTAGTTCTCCCTGAATTGTAGTTGCATTAACTCCCGCACCCGCAAGGGTAATTCCCGAAGGAACAGCATTTTTTTTACCTATATCAAATGTTCCTTTTCCCAAACGAATAACTTTTCCTTGGTTGGGAGGAACAGAACGAAAAGCTTTATTTAAACTTCGCCAAGGTGATTTTTTTGTACCTCGATTATTATCTGATCCTTTCACATCAACATAATATTCACCAGAATCAGCTTCAACTGCTGGAACACATCCATAAAAAAGACTTAGAAAAGGTATTGTTAAACAAATTTTGATGATTTGAGAGGGAAATTTAAGCATAATCAGCATAGGTGTTAATAAAATTTAATTTCAATTCCAAGACTTTATTACCTAAATATTCAAATTCTCTCTAACATGGTTAATAATTTCCGCTATTGGTTGAGAAATATCAACAACAATTGCATCATTTGGTTCTTCCAGAATATCAAATTGACTTTGGAGGAGTTTCTCAGTCATAAAATGATTTTTGCGTAATTGTAGGCGGCTTTTAATTAATTCATAAGAACCCCGAAGATAAACTAGCTGAACTTGATTATTAATTAATAGCATTTGACGATAACTAGCTTTAAGGGCAGAACAAGCTAGAACTACATTTTTATTTTCTTGCAACCAGGTTTTAATAGTTGTTTGCAAAGTTTGCAACCAAGGATTTCGATCAAGATCGTTAAGAGGAATACCCCACCGCATTTTGTCAATATTTATTGGTGGGTGGAAGTTGTCAGCGTCGCTAAATTCCCAGTTGAGCGATTTTGCTAGTTCTTGCGCGACAGTAGTTTTTCCAGAACCAGCAACACCCATAATTAAGATAATCAATTTGATTAAGGTGATTTTTGTCTATTTTACCTATAAAAGCAAGAGAAGGGATAGAGGAGGCGATTAGCTACACCCTTGCGTTTCGCGATCGCCTCTTCAACTTCACTCCTCCTGTTTGATTGACATTGACTGCTTCACCGCTTCTACTAATTCCGCTTCTGTACATTTATACAAATCCCGTAGGCGGAAAACTTGCCAAACCTCCAGCCTTGGCATAGTTCGGCCTTTTTCCCAATTGCGAACTGAAGATTCTGAACAACCCAGGTCTTTCGCTACATCAACGGCTGAAAGCCCTGCACGTTTTCTCAAGGCTCTCAAATCCATAGCCGAATAAACCTTTGCTCTGCCTTCAATCCGTTAAACTTTAACGTGAACTCTTGACGGATGGTAATGATTTGCACTTTAATCATGATGGAAGAGGCGTTAGTAATTCCCCGCCAAGAGATTCGCTAACGCCTTTCGTTAACTTTTATGGACAACATAATGATGCCACAAAATAAGATTGACAACGATTCCTCGTTGCTAAATCAGTCTACGTACAAACAGCGCCTTAATCCTTGGGCTATAGCGCGTTTACTTCCGAATATGCAAAGGGTGATTGTGGGACGTTTCCGCAGTCGTTCCGATGCTGAGGGGTATTTGCGATGTTTGCGTCAGTTAATTCCGGTGGCTTCGTTTGTGGTGGTGTTTGACTGTCAGCAGGAAGAAGCGGTGATTTAAGTGCGATTTAGATGGGTGGGGGTAGGTGGGAAAATTAAACTGATTTTTTGTCAGAAATATCAATTTGACAGATTTTTGTATCTTTGGCTTTTTCTAAATCTGCATGAGAAAATTTATGCTTATTCATAAGATTAGATTGATATGCGGCAATTCTTGTTTGAGCAACTTCAATATATTTTTCTTCTCTTTCAATGCCAATATAGTGCCGATTTAATTTTAAACAAGCCAGTGCAGTTGTTCCTGAACCCATAAAAGGGTCTAAAATTACCATTTCTTCATGACTACTGGCTTTAATAATTCTTTCAATTAAATTCACTGGTTTTTGCGTGGGATGATACCTTTTTTCTTGGTAAAAATCTATGTCTCTCCAAACGTCTGTTATTCCCATTTCAATATTAAAAACAGGTGCAATTTTTTCATAAGGGTATTGAAAATCAAGAATTTCTTGCAATTTTTCCCACATTTCTTTTGTAGGGATTTGTGCTAAAATATTTTTGCCTGTATAAATTGACCACATTCCGCCGCCATTAATTTTTACTCCTAATCTTTGATTAATTTCTAAAGCGGTTAAGCCGAGTTTTTTTTGTCTATCTTTCAGTAGTTTTTTTACAAACGGTTGACTGTTATAAGTAAAAAATAATATGCTTTCTGTGACATTAGGAAACATTTTATATCCCTTGGTTGCCCTTCCTCCTATGGCTTTGATGCCTTTATCTATGATTATTTGTTGTCGAAAATCAAATCCTAGCTTAATCAAGCTCTCATATAAATAAAATAAGTTTCTTAAATATCCAAATAAATATAAACTACCTGATAATTTAATGATTCTTGATATTTGATTAAGCCACTGTAAACACCATTCTACATAATCTTCTGTTGTGCGCCATTCATAGTCCCATTTTTCTTGTATTACCTTCCAATAAGGAGGATCAAGGATAACTAAATCAATACTTTGATCAGGTAGTTGTTTCAGCTTTTCTATACAGTCGCCGTGAATGATTTGATTAAGATATTGCATTTTGGATTTTTGCAAAATATTGGGAGAGAGTGGTAAGATTATACTATTGGAATCGAGCTTATCTAATCTCAATTGCTCTTTCTCTTATTCCTTAAAAATGATATTCCCAGGCTGAAACCTGGGAACAAAAAAGCTTTAAGCTGTAGTTTTGGACTTTTTAAACATCGGGCATGGGAATTACACGCAAAAATTTAACTATTTCTCCTTTAATTTCTATGCCGATTAAGTAATTATCTATAACAAAGCGGTAGAAAATTCCTTCATTATCTAGTTGTCGCAAGTCCGGGAGGTCATGCAACTGCCACTTTTCTGCTGCACATTTAATAAATACAAAATCATACACCCGTTCATAGGCAACAGGTTCTAAACTTTTGAGGTCTACTAAAAAAGACCTAGCATAGCGCACTTCCAAATTCACTTGGCCTCACTTTCACCAAAACTTGGGTGCAACTGACAATCAGTTACTAGCACGGTTGATCTAGATAGGATTTATACAGAAATACTAACAATCAACATTTTGGAGTAGATATACGGAAACAGAACAACTTTCCTTACTATACCCTGTATCTTTAACCATGCACCCTGGTGTTGTTACAGTTTAAGTTAGAAGTCTGGAAAAAGATTGACATACTCCCCAGCCTAAAGGCGTGAGGATTCTGGGATCAAACAGCAATTGCAGGCATAGCCTGTCTGACATCGCCTAACCCAATGGTTGATGCCCCAACCATAGAAATGTTTATAGCGGCGTTTTCATCACGTCCATTAACTTTCTGACATGATGGACAGCGCCACTCTCTAACAGATAAATCTAAACTTTTTAGAACGTGACCACAATGAGAGCAAGTTTTACTAGACGGATACCATCGGTCTATATAAATAACTTGTTTTCCTTTTTTCTTGGCTACCCATTCTAGCATTTGCAGAAAATTCCCATAAGCTAAATCTGATATTTTCCTCCCCCAAAGTCGCTGCATTCCTTTTAAGTTCAGTGTCTCAAAACACAAAATATCAAACTTATCAGTTAGTTGATGAGCCAACTTCCAAAACCAATCTCCTCTGCGGTTAGTCACATCTTCATGTCTACGGGCTAAGTCCTTTCTTGCTCGTTCACGGTTATGAGAACCTTTGAATTTTCGAGAATGGTTTTGGTTGGCTTTCCTGATAGCATTGAGGGATTGTTTCAGGAATTGGGGTGATTCAATTTTTGTGCCATCCGAGCAAGTTAGAAATGTTTTTAACCCAAAATCAAACCCCGCTATTTTACCAGTCGTGGGTTCTTTTTCTGGGGCTGAATCATTGTCAACTACTACAACCATAAACAATTCACCTAATGCAGTGCGTTTAATGGTTACAGTCTTGACTTTCCCTTCTATTTCTCTGGATTGACAAAACCTATAAACACGATTCCCGATTTTAATCCTATTACCACCCAATAATTTATAACCAGCTTGTTTAAGGGTGAATGATTTGTATTTTTTGACTTTCTTAAATCCTGGTGGTCTAACTCCTTTTTTCTGATGCTTGAAAAACCGTTGATAGGCTTTCTCAATGCGTTGACAGATATCCTGTACTGCTTGAGAACCTACTAATTGCCAAGATGGATTACGGTTTCTTAATTTGGCGATATGACACTGTAGTTTTGTACAACTTAAATGTTTACCCCACATTCGATAATAGCGACGATGTAGAGCAATACAATGG
>DATGXB010000091.1:0-7567 GCA_035299225.1 Nostocaceae cyanobacterium
TTGAGTTGACCTGCCTTCCACCACCTATGCGCTGTTTTGTACGTTACTCCAGCTTTTTTTGCGTAATCTGATAGTTTCATCTATCTAGATTACCATTCTTGGGTATACTTGGGTATTATTTTAATAAATATTTACAACACCTTTGACGTTCAACTTCGTTTCCTTGTAAGAGTTTTGGTTTACTGCTCAATCTATATTGGGGTTGACAAAGTAAGGGAAATCAACCTTTTATAAGAAGTTATAAAATGAATTATTTAAAACGCTTTCTTGAGTATGCACCTCAAGCCTATGCTGATAAGTAATTAAGCAGAATTAATTACCCAAACTTTTTTCCTGTTGCCTATTGCCTGTTCCCTGTTTGTTCCTCCCTCATCTCCCCCTATCCCTGTTCCTTTTATTAAGTAATGTAACAATTTAGCCGTCAAAACGTCTTACCATCTTGACAAGAAACCAAAGAGCCGATAACGTGAAATACATACCCGGGTAAGACCGATAAGAATTATGCAAACTAAGCAAAAGGTTACTTTTTATTTATCGCCAGAACTGCACAGACAATTGAAGATACGTTCGGCAGTTGACTCAGAAACAATGTCAGATTTAGCTGAACGCGCCCTGAGTTTCTATTTAACTAACTCCGAGTTAGTGGAAGAAGTGGAAGCGTCTACTTACGGGCGGACTCATCGAGTTTATTCTTGTCCCACGTGTGAAAGTTCTATGGTGCTGCGTGATGGAGAGCTAGTAGCTTTAGGCAATCAGCCAGGAGTAATTGGCCAAGACCATCTGCCCTTTGATGAAATCGCCAAGGATGAAACCCATCCCAAGGGTGAGGAAGAATTAGTTCCTTGTTAGTTAAGAATTATGAAGGGATGGATTCATAATTCCCGTGTCTTTACTCACAGTAAAGATGGTACTGCACTCTATAAGGTCTCAAGTAGGTCGATAGTATGAAAGAAGAGCTCAACATTCTTATACAAGCTCAATACCCTTTAATCTACCTTGTGACCTCCGAGGAAGAGCGGGCAGAGCAATCAATCTATACCATCGCTCAAATACTAAAGCCCCAGCGCCGAGTATATGTTTGGACTGTGACTCACGGTATAGTAGAGTACGGTCAACCACGGAATGTCACTCAACATAATACTGTTTCCCCAGAAGCAGCCATTGAGTGGATCATTCGTCAGAAAGAACCCGGTATATTTATTCTTAAAGATTTACATCCATTTATTGATGCTCCTGCAACAACCAGATCGCTTCGGGACGCGATCGCCTCTTTCAAAGGAACCCAAAAGAACATCATTTTGATGTCACCAGTCCAACAAGTTCCCATTGAATTGGAAAAAGAGGTTGTTGTTCTTGACTTCCAACTGCCCGACATGGCGGAGTTAAACAAAGTTTTAACCAACCATTTAGAGCAGTACCGTAGCCGCAGACTGACGACAGAAGCCAGAGAAAAGCTACTCAGAGCCGCTTTAGGTTTAACCAAAGATGAAGCTGAGAAAGTCTATCGCAAGGCGCACGTCACCACAGGCAGACTCACGGAAGATGAAGTAGATATAGTATTATCTGAGAAAAAGCAGTTAATCCGGCGCAATGGTATATTAGAATACATAGAAGAAGATGAAACCATTGAAGCTGTAGGCGGCTTAGAGGAGTTGAAAAAGTGGTTGAAGCAACGCTCAAACGCCTTTACCGAAAGAGCAAGAGAGTATGGATTACCTCAACCCAAAGGGATGTTAATCTTGGGAGTTCCCGGTTGTGGTAAGTCATTGATTGCCAAAACTACTTCCCGGTTGTGGGGTTTACCAATCCTGCGGTTAGATATGGGGCGAGTTTACGACGGCTCAATGGTGGGTCGCAGTGAAGCTAATTTGCGGAATGCCCTAAAAACAGCAGAATCAATTTCTCCCACAATTTTGTTTATAGACGAATTAGACAAATCCTTCGCCGGCAGTGCTGGTTCTGGCGATTCCGATGGGGGTACTTCCAGCAGAATTTTCGGATCTTTCCTCACTTGGATGCAAGAAAAGAAATCTCCCGTATTCGTGATGGCCACAGCCAACCGTGTAGAACGATTACCAGGAGAGTTTTTAAGGAAAGGGCGATTTGATGAAATTTTCTTTGTAGACCTGCCCACACCAGAAGAACGGCGTGATATTTTTCAGATTCACCTCACCAAACGCCGGGAAGACATCGCGCGCTTTGATTTAGAGCAGTTAGCGAAGATGTCAGATGGTTTTTCTGGGGCAGAAATAGAACAAGCGATCGTTGCGGCAATGTACGAAGCTTTTGCCCAAGATCGAGAGTTCACCCAACTAGATATTATTGCTGCATTAAAGGCGACTTTGCCGTTGTCACGAACGATGCAAGAACAGGTAACAGCCCTGAGAGATTGGGCTAGACAACGCGCCCGTCCTGCCGCAGCCTCCGTTGCTGAATATCAGCGCCTGGAGTTTTAAAAGCTTTCCCTTGTTGGTCAAGGGCAAAGACTAGCTCAACACCAAGCTAGTAGTTAGAAAAAAAGCCGCATCCAAATTAAGAGCGGCTACACTGAAAACAAAACCGTTGTCGTTTTTCTCAATCTTCTCTTTCGGAGGAAACCCAAATGTCTCACTTTAGCACTCTTCGCACCAAAATCACCGATGCAGAAATCCTCAAGTCTTCTTTACGTGACTTAGGTATCAGCGTTAAGACCGAAGCAGATGTTCGTGGTTATAACGGTCAACGTGTACGTGCTGACATCGTTGCTGTTTTGGAAGGCGAATACGATTTAGGTTGGTCTCGCAATAGCGACGGTTCTTTCGACTTAATCGCTGACCTCTGGGGCGTTGCTAAGAAGCACAACCAAACCGAACTTATCAACTCGATTAATCAAAAGTACGCTGTTAACAAAACTTTGGTAGAAGTGAAACAGCGTGGCTTGCAAAACGCTAACGTTAAGTTAGTGTTGCAATAACAAATTCTCTGCGCGTTCCCAAAGCTGAACGGGTTAACCTTTTACAAAGCGGTTAGCCCGCTTTTTTTTTGGCTAAACTTCAACCTTAAGATTTATTTTATCTGAAAGTGTTGCTTTTTTCAAATGTGCTGATAACCGAACCAAATATCAGCAAAGTTGGTATTGCCAAAATCACCTTTCTGCGAATTGCCACAACTGAACAAATTAGTCTAAGAGAGTTCCAATTAAAGAAATATGCTTTCTAAGTTTTTTTGCTACTTGACAGCTACTTGACAGACAGTAAATTATAATAATGATTATCACTCTTTGTAGACTGTAATGCTGTCTGGAGGTAAAAAGGTTAATTTAACGAGGTTTTAATGGATTTTACTGGATAGTTATTTCTGCCAATCCGCACTACTGATTTTTAATAGGTATTTACAAGTATAATAGCCTTCAATAACACAAATTGCAGATGCGATACAAGGGTTATTAAAACCTCTAAATGTAGCAGTGGTAATTGAAGTAACACATATATGTATGGTGATGCGTGGGGTACAAAAACCTGGTGCTTGGACTGTCACCAATGCAATATAGAATTAATTGTCTCTACATGATCATGAGGATTAAGCAATAAAATGATAATTAGGCAGTAAATTTAAACCACCTAGTTTCATTAAATCCTGAGAAAAAGGAGAATGTTCACAATTTACGGGTTCTAAATTTAAGTTGTTCTGTTTGAATTCGGCAAATCTGGGTCTATTATTGAGGATAAGATAAGGCTTAATAAATATTTTTGATGTTGTTCCATACAAAAGATAATTTCGATTATAAGAAATTAAATCTTCGTATCCATAGGGTACAAAACGGCTCACCAGCAAATAAATTTCCTCATGAGCATAAGGTAATAATTCAGAAAGATAGGGATAATCTGCTGCCTGATAATCTTCATAAGTACCAACAGCAATTAAAAAAATAGGACGTTCTTCTTGTATAGATTTAGTAACTATAGAAAACTGACTTGTATGTATTGCCAATTCATCACCGTTTTGTCGCTCGAAATGTTGACAAAAACCTACTTTTTTTACATCATAAGTTAAGGCATAAATTGACCCTGGTGATGTTGTATAATTGGGTTGATTATATAAATTTGTATTATTAAGAGGTGGTTGATAATGAGCCTTAGCGCTATGTTCCAATCTGGCTAAAACTTTTCGGACATCTGAAACTTGAGCTAAAAAATCTTGGGGCAAGGTTTGATAATATATCTTCATATTATCAATAGTTTCAAATTGTCCTTGACGATGATGATTTAAATGATGTTTTTTTAAGTTATGTGAACAACCAATATACATCACTGGACAATGATGATTACCTAAATAGTAAATGCCAGGTAAAGGTGGTAGTTCGTTTCTATATGTATATGAGAGAACTGACATCTCTTCATAATTGAGATTCAAATTCATAATTCTATTGATTGGAGTGATGCACCGACTATGTATATTATTTTGCCTATAAAACGGGGTTAAAAGTGTAAAATTTTTATGTAGTTTTATTAAACTAAGTTTACAAACAATATGAATTCAATTAATAAGTAATTAGGCAGAATTAACTACACAATTTATTTTCCTGCACCGCACTGAACGCAGTCGGAGTGTTTCCTTACTCCACGTAGGAATTTAATTTTGCATGACCAGTTAATAACACTTTTAGACGAGATTTGTAACTTTTGTGCAAGTATATGTGAATATACAGTTAAGCAAGTTTAATTAAGTAGTTGAAGATGCACGCTGAAAATAATTTAATTTATCAGTCATAAGTCAGCTAAAAATTAATTTGTAACTTGATATTCTGCCGAATCAATTTGTTCTGTCCAAGCATGAGATTTTTGACCCTTTAACCAACCATATACTTGTACTTTTTTAAGAGAAGATAGCTCTAAGTAAGTGATTAATTTCTGGACATAAGCAATAGATTGTTTTTGATTGGGTACTTTCCCATCAGCTTGTAAAACCACGTATAAATAACCATTTTCATAAGTGGCTTTAGCATAAATATGATGAGGATTAAGGAGAAAGTTGAAGACATCGGTGATGGCTTGAGAATTTCCTTGTTTAGCTAATTCTAAAATTTTATTTGGCTTTGGTAAGTCAAATTCTAGTTTCCAAACTGGAATATTTTGATTTGTTAGTCGGCCAAATATTCGTACTTTGTCAAATATTTCTATACCCCAACTGATTAGTTCTTGACGAATGAATTCTACCCAAACTTGTGAGTCTGGAATTGTGGAAGATTCTAGCATGATGGCTAAACAGCTACCGATTAAAGTAGTTTGTACAGTAATACCTTGGGGTTGTAGTTTTTGGTTTAACAAAGTAGCGATCGCTTTTATGTCTCCCTGTCTAGCTAGTTCTTTACCCTGTGTCATAACCCTTCAAAGAAAAACTAGAGAAATTAACCTAACATTTTCATGATTCCCTCATTTAAGGCATAAGTAACATGATAAAATAAATTCAGTAATTTTGCTGAGGTTTTTTCTTACTTAGACCAGAACAGGAGAGTTTGTAATTTGAGATACAAATCAATCAAGACAAAAATATAAATCAACTTTAAGTCCTGTAAAGAAAATAAAACAATAAAAATAATGAGTGTTGAGATTATAGTTGTTTCGATACTTTTTAGGTAAGGTAAGTATGAGGGGAATTTTTTAAATTGCTTCACAAATATCTGCTACTTCGTCAAATAGATTGATAATAAATAGATACGTTGAAGCGATCAGCTATGCTGGGCGTTTCGCCATCGCTCTTTTCGGAAAAGCACTTAAATATGAAGATTTATCAACAACATGACTGGCCAACTACAGTTAATGAAGCTATAGCTATTCAAGAACAGCTACAAACCCAGGTTATTACTACAGACCAATTTACAGAACCAGTAAAATATGTTGCTGGTGTAGATATGGGATTTCTCGCCGATGGTACAATTAGTCAAGCAGCTGTAGCGGTGCTCAGTTTTCCTGACCTGCAAGTAGTAGAAACCAGTCTAGCTCATCTGCCGACTACGTTTCCTTATATACCAGGCTTTCTTTCTTTTCGTGAGATTCCTGCCGTACTCAAAGCACTAGAAAAAATTCAAACTACACCTGATATAATCCTTTGTGATGGTCAGGGAATAGCCCACCCCCGCAGACTTGGTATTGCTTCCCATCTAGGTGTACTAATAGATATACCGACAATTGGAGTAGCTAAATCCTGGCTCATTGGTCAACACGAAGAATTACCAGCTGCTAAAGGTTGTTGGAAACCGTTAATTGATAAAGGAGAAATAATTGGGGCAGTTTTACGCACACGTACAGGAGTAAAACCTCTGTACATATCTAGTGGTCATCGAGTCAGTTTACAGACTGCTATTGATTATGTATTGCGTTGCACTCCTAAGTATCGCTTACCCGAAACTACCCGTATTGCTGATAAATTAGCATCCGCAAAATAAAATGCAAATGAGGCATAAGGCAGGAGGTTAGACAGCTGATTAGATAAAGATTTAAAACTTGTTAAATGGGAATGTTATTTTTGCTAATTGTCGGCTAGTGCAACAAGTCAAAAGTCAAAAGTGAAGAAAGCTTGTATAGTAAGCATTTGAGACTTTTTAATCTGGATGATTATTTTTGCCAAGCTGTACTAGAGGGAAAAAACAGCCGAAAAAAAAATTTTTTGATTGGTTTTTACTATTTTTTCATCTAATTTGTGATTTTCACATAGCTGCACCAGATATTTATGGCATTAGACTTGATTTTTACTACCAAATCATGTTAGGAATCACACTGAGATTAATTGAAGTAATTAAATATTAAATTTATCTGAAAAACAATGAACTCACTAACTTTACATTGGCAAGAAGCAGGCCAAAATAAAACTCAACAAATTTATGATCAACAAAAAAGCAAAAATCCTGGTAGTGTTCGCCTTGGTCGTGATCCGATGCGATGTGATATTGTTTTAACTCATCCTACAGTATCAGGTTTACACGTAGAAATATTTTTTAATAGCCAACGACAAAGTTTTTATATTAGAAACCTACGCTCAACAAATGCCCCTTATATTGATAATCAACCATTAGTACAAGGGGAAATGCCCTTAAGCCAAGGAAGTGTTATTTATTTAGGTCAACAAAAACTGCAAGTGGTGGCTATTTCTCTAGATGCTTTTGCTGCTACAGTCTTGTCAACTCCACCGGTAGCTGCAAACCAGCCTCCAATACAGCCTGCAAGTCCTTATGCTGGAAAAACACCTATTACCCAACCCAAGCAGGTTTACGGTTTAGAATGTCCTAAATGTCATAAAGTATGCCCACCGGAAAATCTACAAGTAGGTTGTCTTTGGTGCGGTACATCTTTAGCTGCTGCCGTCAGTGTGCTTGTAGCGCCTAATAATTGATGAAGGGCAGGAGGCAGGAGGCAGGAGGCAGGAGGCAGGAGGCAGGAGGCAGGAGGCAGGAGGCAGGAGTAATTAATTATTTTTGACTTTTGACTTTTCCCTGTTCCCTAATGACTAATGACTAATGACTAATGACTAATGACTAATGACTAATGACTAATGACTAATGACTAATGACTAATGACTAATGACTAATGAC
>DATGXB010000092.1:0-23000 GCA_035299225.1 Nostocaceae cyanobacterium
AATGGGTTTGGATATTATTCTCAGATATCCATAGTGATTCAAATCCTATTTTTCACTATTTTTGTTTTATTTTATTCTCAGTCCACATTTTTTATTTCAGTAATTACCGATTGTGACAGTTTGGGTGCGGAATGTGGGTTAATAAAAATATTGAACTAATTAGTTACAAAAGCAAGGTCTTAGAAGAGACTATTTAAATGCGTTAAATATTGGAAAATATTTAATCGTTTTCTAAATTTTTTATAAAAAATAGGATAATTAAAATAGATTTATAGCAATTAATAAAACTCTATCTGAATACAGCAAGGAACAGGGATGAACGTCTCTTTTATAAGGATTTGTTCCAAAGATTCTGTGCCTCATCTACTTGAAATATGCTGTATCAATACTTCGGACATTTTTCAAAACCAGCTAGACTGCTAACGGTAAAATAAGGGTTTCAGACTTTTCCATGAGAAAAGCCGATAACGTAAAATCAATGGTTTCAAGCTCTGCCTCAAAAACTGTCCGGACTATTGTGTATATTAATTCTTAATTAGAAGATAGACTATTTTAACGCAATCCAATTAAATTCTTAAAGCTGCAAGATGGCGATAATGGTTAGCATCCCATCAATATACTACTTGAGATTATGCACTTGCGAAAATAAAATAGAAAAAATGGAAATGTCCGGAAAGATTGTCCCTAAAATTATTGCCGGACTTAAGTAATTTATAATTTGTTGATTAAAAATCACTAAATTGGGGATGCTATGACTGGAAGTGTTCATTACTGAGGTTGGTTGCAGTTTTCAAGGAAAAACCCGCTTTGGCGGGTTATATTTTACTTGCCTTGACTTTGTTTGTCTAGTAATAGCAAATTTCACTCTCCCAATTCCTCATGAATGATTTAGGGTTGCTATATGTTGTCCTGAGTATTTTAAATGAGCTTCTAACAGCTTACTAGTAATTACACTTGATTTATAAGCCTTTTATAGCAACAAAACCAAATGCAACTTGACAAATAAAAGCTATTAGCAAATTGACTTAAAAGAATGGGATTTGCCTTGACGACGACGGATAAAGGCAAAAGTTGCTACTGCACCTAAACCTAAAAGGGTTGCGGGTTCAGGTACGGTTGCTGTTTTTCTAGCAATGAATTTGAAGTCAGGACCGTTAGAAGCAAGAGGGCCACTACCATAGGCTTTGAGTCGTAAACCACTGAGTTCAGTTACTCCAAAATGGCTAAGGTTAATACCCCAAGCTCCTACCTTTTGAGATCCTCCAATTTCTGTGGTGTCTATAGAGAAGCCAGCAAATTTACGAGGGTCTGTGGTTTGGTTAATGTTCAAAAAGTCACTGATAGGATTGCCATCCGCATCCAAGGCTTGAACATCTATGTAGCTGTTCATGCCACGTTCCCAGTAAAAGATATGATCCAGGTCTGAGTCATCTTGGACTATTTCACTATCAAAGAAGATATCAACGGTGAAATCACCCTGATCTTCACCATCAATAATGTTGTTCAGGTTGTTGTTACCTAAGTAAGCAGCTATTTCAGCAGCAGTGGGGTCTTCGTTAGGTGGAAGTGGAGCACTTGCATTATCACCTTTGTCTGTACTAGCTGCACCACTGGTACTTAGATTCAATGAGCTTCTGGGGGTATTATACTGGATAACAGCACGGTTTACATAGGAGAAGTTACTGAATGTCTGTCCCTTTTGGGTAATGGAATTCAAGAAAATATCAGCTTTAGGGTCAGTGTTTTGGCTCACATTACTGGTAAAGCTGGCAGCTTGAGCAGAGGTAGCAGCTAATACGGCACTGAGAGCAACACCGCAGGGAATCAGGAAATTTCTAACTTTCATGGTTTTTTCTGTAATTTACGAGATGTAATGTATATCTCAGCTTGTTGTTAATTCTATTATGTATTATATTTCAATTCCTTTTTTACGTTATCCGTAAATTTTCTATAGCTAAATTTTGAAGTTTTAGTGAAAATTCAGGTGTTGATGTATCAATTATAGAATTTTACTTTGGTAATTATACAAATACATTTGCAAAGCTCTGGTGCTGCCATATTACGGTAAGAAACCAATGTATCAAAAGTTTTTGTGAAATTATGTTAGCTTGGTGACAAGAATTAGCAATTTTGAGGATTTATCTAAAATTTCGCAGATTTTGCAAAAATTTACCTCAAAATATCCTTTCAATAATATTTAACCTAAATTTGTTGGCTTTTTGGTATTTGTACGGTTTCTTGATTGCCATTATCGGTGTAGTAAAATTATAAATTAGTAGGAAAAGTCACTGGAGGGATTTTATACTTCATTTAACCATTAAATTGTATCATCATTGTAGTAAGTAAGTGTAATCAAGTTGATTGAAAATAATCTTCACATTATTTAAAGTGAAAGTTTACATCTTCCTTTGGGAATAAGCCATTAGGTAGAATGAACTGCAAAAATTATTTTTCTGCGATACACTGAGCTTGTCGAAGTGTTCCTTCTCTCCACGTAGGAATTTAATTTTGCACAAATTTGATTATGGGAAAATAATAAAATCTGTGGGGTTATACTGTGTAAAAGATTAATAGGTGTTAAAAAATTAGTTGTTGAATTTACAAGTGAGGCTAACTTTTCCAATCTTCTAACTGAGTGTTGAGAAAGTAGCGGACGTGTTCTACAAAAGTCGGGCCGAATTTGTTTGTCCCGTGTCCCATACCGGGAACTACATAACAAGCACCGTCGGGGAATTTTTCTGCACAAGCTTGAGCATCTCTGAACTTAATAACTGAATCAGTTTGACCAACTAGAAACCGTGATCGACGTGGCAATTTTACTCGTTCTATATAAGTCATGGGATTACAAGCTAAGGCGTTTTTGTCAGGATATTTTACTTCTTTAGCTAATTGGAATAGTTTGATTACTGAATGAAGTTCTGAGTTAGTGCGGTTGATGAAAAGTTCTGCTAATTGACCTAGTGGTGAAGCGGCTAAATCGGGTAAAAATTCACTACTCCAACTTCTGACAAAGCTATGTAAATCACTATGACCGATCGCACCCAATAATCGTTCCCCGATGCCATCCGCAGTAAAAGCGTAGGATGTGTACAAAACTCCCATGCTGACACCAAATAAAGTTAAGCGAGTTGAACTGATGCCATAGCGATCGCTACAAAATTCCTGTACCCTAGCAATATCTACCGATGTCCTTTGGAACATCCGCAAAAACAAGTCTGTATTAAATGGAATATTACGCTCTACTAAGGGCTGAATTTCTTTATGTGGCTTAGTGGTAAATGTACGTACCAAACTCCGTTCACCTGCAAATAACGTTTCTAATAAAGCCACAGCAAAACCCATTTTGGTTAAAGTGGGTACAATAAAACCATTATACTGATAAGGTGCGCTTACTCCCTGCAAGCCAATAACTAAAGGTGCTCCTTGTGCTGGCCGATTTTGGGGTAAAAACACAGCTACTGGAAAAGCGGATAACCTCTGATCAATATCGGCTACTCCTGTATAAGAGTATAGTTCATCAAACCAATAGCGATGGCCATTTACACCCTCTAAATTAATTGGTTCTGGCCCATATATAGGCATATTTAGCTAAATTAAACAGTTTCTAATCTATTTTATACCTTCTTTCCCAGAACCAAAAGACTAACGCAACAATAATTTTACATATCCTGTGCGGTAATTTCCTCTTCTACTGCTTTTAACCACACCTCTAAATCATTGATAGTCCCAAAATCTAGCAATGCTACAGCCAAATATTCCAACTTTGTGAAAGGTAATTTTTTAATTCTTTCTTCTATTTCTGGCGTTATTTCACCTACTTTTCGAGGTAATAAACGCATAACTAAAGATAGGGTTGCTTGTTGTTTTCCTCTCTCAAGTCCTATTTCTACACCTTCTTCCACCCAACTATTAAGTATTTGCATAATTTCCTCCTGTTCTTTTGGTTCTATAGCAGCAATATCAGCGCGTAAAAGTTCTTGTTCTTGTCTATTTAATTTTAAATAAGTGTCCACAAAACCAGAAATTAATTGCATCCGTGCTGGGTCTAATTTTAACGTAGCCATGAGACGTAAACATTCTAATTTTACTTGACGACGTTCTGCGGGTGCAATATTCATTTTTGCCATTAATGCGGTAGCAACTGGATTTTGTTGACGGATAAAATCCCGCCAATTTAAACGGTTTAACTGAATTACATCATAATTAAATTGTAAAACAACTTTGTGAGGAAAAGCAACTTGGTGATAATTTTTTTCTGGGAGTTTAGGGGAATCATAAGAAAATATCACCACCGGATAAATAGGTAAATCAAATTTTTCATATAGTCGTGCGAAGTAACGAAACATTCGCTTATCAAAATCTGCTTGTTTGTAAGATTGGTTTTCTACGTGAATCAAAAAATAAGATTCTTGTCCACGAAATTTAACTTTAGCAATTAAATCAGCTTCGTATCTTTCCCCAACCGTCACATCATTAAAGATTTCTTTATCTAAAAATTGGATAGAATTCCGGTCTAGGTCAGCGTGTAATTCTGGAACAAATAATTCTAGAAAATCAACGAAAAACGTTGTTAGTAATTCCTTAAATAAACGGTCGTGGTCTATCATATAGCAGGGAACAGGGAACAGGGAACAGGGAACAGGGAACAGGGAATAGGGAATAAGAAGGTTGATTGATATTATTTGGTTTCCATCCAGTTTTCGCCGGCGTTAACATCTACAACTAACGGAACACTTAATTTAACCGCATTTTCCATCACTGACTTAATTTGTGGTTGTAATTCTTCCCATTCTTGGGGGGGAACTTCAAACACTAATTCATCATGTACTTGTAATAATAATCGTGCTTGATATTGCTGCAAAATTTGATGTAAACGCACCATCGCAATTTTGATAATATCAGCACTAGAACCTTGAATTGGTGCATTAGCGGCCGAACGTAATAAACCCGCATCCACCGCACCTATATTTTTTAATTGACTTAAATCAATTTCTTTGGGATTTTTGCCATGTAAAGCACGCAATTTATCACTTGTAAATTCAAAATAACGTCTTCTTCCTAAAATTGTCTCTACATATCCCTGAGAAATGGCTTGTTTTTTCACCCCTTCTAAATAATCAAAAACTTGGGGATATCTAGAGTTGAATTTTTTAATAAATTCATTAGCAATATTTTTATCTATTCCCGTAGAACGGGAAAACTTCAGCGAACCCATACCATAAATTACACCAAAATTAATTGTTTTGGCTAATCTTCTCTCTTCTGATGTAATGTCTTCTTTTTCAAAAATTAATTTAGCAGTGACAGTATGGATATCTTCATTTTGTTGATAGGCTTGGACTAAAACAGGTTCTTGGCTTAAATGAGCTAAAATTCTTAATTCAATTTGGGAATAGTCAGCAGCTACCATTAACCAATTTGATTCCGGTAAAAAGGCTTTGCGAATTTGTCGGCTAAAGGCTGTACGAATGGGGATATTTTGTAAATTAGGATTAGAGGAAGATAGCCTACCTGTAGAAGTTGCAGTTTGATTAAAATCAGTATGTACTCTTTTGGTATCTGGACGAACTAAAACTGGTAAAGCATCAACATAGGTAGACTTTAATTTTGATAAAGTGCGATGTTCAATAATCAATTCTACAAATCCAGTTTGATCAATTTCTTGGAGTTTTTCTAAAGTGGCTGCATCTGTAGAATAACCGGTTTGGATTTTGCGGGAATATTTGGTACTTAAACCCAATTTATTCTCATTAAATAAAATATCGCTTAATTGTTTTGGTGAACCTAAGTTAAATTTTTCGCCGGCGATATCTGTAGCTTGAGTTTCTAATTTTTTTAATTCTGTTTCTAACTGCTGGGATAGTTCCTTTAAATAATCTGAATTAATCCTTACTCCTGTATATTCTACTTCTGCCAAAACTTGTTCTAAGGGTTGTTCTACTTCTATTAATAATTTGTATACAGATGGTGTTTGTTGTAGTTTTTCTGTGAGTTTTGGTACTAATTGAAATGTAGCGTAAACTTGGTAGCCGCAGTAATTAGCTACTGTGTTAATGTCAATATCCGCAATAGTTTTTTGAGTTTTCTTATCTTTGGATTTGGGAACAATTGCTGTATAATTAGTCAAGGTTAAACCTAATTCTCGCATTGCTAAATCACTTAAACCATGACTATTATCAGGGTTGATGAGATAACTAGCCAGCATCGGATCAAATACAACTCCGGCTAAATTAATTCCTTGACATTTGAACACTAAACGGTCAAATTTAGCATTTTGGAATGTTTTGGGATATTCTGCACTTTCTAAAATTGGTCGGAGTGCGGTTAATACTATTTTTTGATTTAAGTTATTACCTGTTTTATGTCCTACGGGAATATAAGCAACTGCATCGGGTTCTGTTCCCCAACAACAACCAATTCCTACTAAAGCAGCGTCTCTCGGTTCTAAGTCTGTGGTTTCGGTATCCCAAGCTACGGGTGTATTAGGGTTGGTATGTTTTTCTAAAATAGCAATTAATTCTGTTAATTTTTCTTCTGTATTAATGATGCGAATTTGAATTGATGAAGTTTCTTCTTGTGCGGCTGCATCTGTTTCTTCAGGACTGTAAAACGAGATATCATCGTCTTCTTGATTGTTCGGTGTTTCGGTTGTGGTTGGTGTGATTGTTCCGCCGAGTTTTTGCTGAAGTTCGTTAACTTTTCCTAAAAAAGTTTTAAATTCTAATTTTTCTAAAATGGGAATTAAGGTATTAGTATCAAAACCGGTTAACTGACATTCTGTTAAATCAATTTCTATGGGTGCATCTGTTTTAATTGTCGCCATTTCCTGATATTTATAAGCATCTTCTTTCCCATTGATCAGTCTGGTTTGGGTTGCACCGGCAATTTCATTGATTGCAGCATAAATTTGATCAAGTGTTTGATAAGTTTCTAATAATTTGACTGTGGTTTTTTCTCCGATGCCTTTTACCCCAGGCATATTATCTGATGAATCACCACACAAGGCTTTATAGTCAATTATTTGTGATGGGAGGATTCCTAGCTTTTCTTTAACTTCTGGGATGCTAAATTCTGTAATACTTTTGTTAGAGCTTTTTAAGGATTTGGGGTTAAAATTGAGGATGGTGATTTCTTTTTCTGGGTCTATAATTTGAAATAAATCTTGATCACCAGAAAGGATTTTGACTTTATAACCAGCCGCAGCTGCTTTTTGTGCTAATGTCCCTAAAACATCATCTGCTTCGTAATTTTCGGGAGCTTTGATAATCTGTAAATTAAAGCCTTGGAGTAATTCATCTAAATTGTTACGATCAGTGATAAAATCATCTGGGGTTTCTTTGCGATTCGCTTTATAGTTACTATCTATTTTATGGCGAAATGTGGGTAAGCCGGAGTCAAAAGCGACTATGATTCCTTGGGGTTGTTCTGATGCGATGACTTCTAATAGTGTTTTGACGAAACCAAAACAAATACTGGTGGGGATGCCGGTTTTAGTTCTTAGTCCTCCATAGCTGCTTTTAGCAAATGCGTAGTAGGAACGATAGGCTAGGGAGTGTCCATCAATCAGGATAAATGTGGGTTTGGTGGTGGGGGTGGAATTGTTTAAGGACATAATAGAATTTTCAATAATTCCCGTTTCTAATACAAGTAATATTTTCTAAGTTTGGCGTTTTGATTAAATTTCTTATCTATATATTGTTAACATTTATACTATGATTTTTGATTTGGATCATTTATGAATTTTCCATCTAAACAGGATATTAAGTTGGTGGTTGTGGATATAGATGGCACGATTAGCGGGCATTCTAATCATATCAGCCAGGGTGTCAAGGAGGCGATCGCCTGTGTCCAAGCTCAAGGAATCCCTGTGGCCATTGCAACTGGCAGGATGTATTGTTCGGCTTTACGCTTTCATCAAGACATCTGTTCTACTCTTCCATTAATAGCTTATCAAGGCGCTTGGATACAAGACCCCATTAGCCAGAAAGTCCATCAACATTTAGTCGTATCTCCCCAAATCACTCACCAGCTTTTAGATTATTTCGATCAACCACAATGGAACTCGCTGTTATCTATCCACCTGTATATTAATGATCAGCTTTATGTGAGAAAAATTACTTGGGACACAGAAATTTATGCTCAACGTTGTGCTGTCAACCCGATTGTTGTGGGTGATTTGCGTCAAGTTTTAGAGCAAGCACCGACTAAAGTTTTAGCTTTATGTACTGATGCAGAAGTTACTCAACAACTATTGGGTGATTTACGTCGCCAGTATACACCGGCGGAACTATATCTTACTACTTCTGTATCTACTTTTTTTGAGGCTACTAATCCCTTTGTCAATAAGGGTAATGCAGTACGTTACTTAGCAGAAGAGTTGTTGGGTATCAACAGCACTAACGTCATGACTATTGGTGATAATTTTAATGATGTGGAAATGTTAGAGTATGCTGGTTTGGGTGTGGCTATGGGTGACGCACCGGATGGAGTGAAGGCGATCGCTAATTGGATCGCTCCTAGTGTAGAAGCTGATGGAGTCGCTGTAGCACTGGAAAAGTTTTTGTTATCTTAAAACCCGCAAAAACTACCCTACACATCAGAAAGGACACCGACGACTGGCCGTGTTTCGTCTCGGTGTCCTTGCTGGTTCGCTCCTCACACACCTGATACTATAGCCCAGGAGATATATTACGTCAATAGTTAAAATCTAAGTTTTGTTTTCTACGCCCAAAGCCTTGATTAATCACAGTTCCAGGGGAGCAACAACCCCTAATTTCGCCTCTAAAACTAACCTTAAAACTAACTGAGTAGCAATCAACAACCCTAATCTGGTTTGTGCTAATTCGGGTACATTGATTTTCACCTCACCCCAAATTCGACAATGACACCAAAAACTTTCAAATGCTTGGCTTAATTTCTGGGCGGCTTTTTCCCAGTTGATCGAGTCGTCACCATCAACTAAATCATCTACGATTTGCACCAATTGACTCAGTAAATAGAATGCTTCTTTTTCTTGTAACTGTAGTTTTCCTTCTGAGTTCAACCAGGGAATAGATTGATCAGCTAAAAGGCTTTTTACTCTGGTATTGTCATCTACCACCTCTTCCCTGAGTTTAATTAATCCTTCTTGGTGAGCTAGACGCAACAATCCACAACATCTTGCATGAGCATATTGTACACTAAATAAACTTACTGAATTAGAGTGACAACTAATCCTTCTAGTGGCAATTTTACTTAATCCGAAAAAGGTCAAATTTTGTAGCCAAGCCGCTAAGATGGAATTAGTCAACTCTAGATGTATAGATCCAGGAGGAAATATTTGGACACTAAATAAATGATCACTCGTCTCTACCATGAGAACCGCAATTCCTCTGGCGATTTCTATTGCTGGTAAATTCTGAAATTTTGCTAATTGTAGAGCCGCGCCAGAAATATATACAATTTTTTCATCATCTACCCCTTTGTATAGAGGGATTTTTCTAGATTCCATGCGTAGAATTTTCCCTGTGCTGGTATAAACACTGAGAGCATCCTCTAAATAGCCATAAATAAGCTGTTTAACTGCTGTAAAGTTGTAAAAAAGTAACCAGTGATGCACGTATGATTTTGTGAAAAATTTGCTGAGGGGACTAATTTATCCTGTTCCATCCACCTTTAGATAGAAGTTTAGTCTAGGTAAAGAAAAATGAGATTAGGATAAAATTTGATGAATAATAGATAAATTGTGGGTAAACTTTACTACTCTAATAGTACAGTAGGAAGTATAACAGAATATGTAGAAGGCGATCGCCCTCTCTATATTTCCTCTGTCTGGTGTTGTTAGGGGGTTAAACCTAGCCCACCAACACAAAGACACTCCTTGCACCTAAAACTTATGACGTCTTTGTCTTCAGCCGAACGCTCTTTGTTACCTATGCAATCTCCATCCTCCTTTTCAGAGGCATCACGGCCTTTTCTCACTTGGCAACGCATTCTTGACTGGGCTCAAGAACACTATCGCTGCCGCACCTTCAGCAAAGATGAACGCATTCCAGCCAGACCTGGTTTGCTCTATTTGGTGCAAAGGGGTGCGATCCGCATGGTGGGAACTGCCCAAGTTAGCGCTACTGCCAGTCAGCTAACTTCTCGACGCATCAACAGAACCCCCGAAGAAGCATTTTTGGGTTTTGTAGGAGCAGGACAACCATTTGAAATTGTTGCTCAGTCGCCATTCACCCTCCAAGCTTATGCTCACGTTGATCAAACAGCAGTGCTGTGGATGTACTGGCATGACCTAGACAACTGGCCACACTTCCGCCGGGAAGTAATGGACGCTTTTAGATATCAGCATCAGCGTAAATTGTTATGGCTGAGTGCTTTGGGTCAACGTCGCACTATTGACCGTCTCTTAGGTTTCCTCACCCTCTTAATTGAGGAATACGGAGAACCCGCCATGAGTGACACCGATCCTGATGTAATTCGTGGTTATTGCCTACCGTTCCCTCTGACTCATGCCCAAATCGGTAGTGCGATCGGTTCTACTCGTGTTACTGTTACCCGCTTAATGGGTAAATTGCGTCAACGTGGCTTAATCCTGACCCAAGGGGATAATCTCATTTGTCTGCCAGCTGAGTCCATTAACAGAGTTAGTTAATGAAAAATGCTTTCTAAAGTGTCTAATTTGGGAGTGAACACTTTGAAAGCAACAATTAGCTTGTATTCACGGACTGTTACAAAACTAGACGGGAAAATTAATTCATTTTTCTAATCTGGTAGTAATTAAGTTGGCAGAACAAAAACCTGCTTTCTCCTCGGTTTGACAAATCTGTTTGACCACCACAAACAGATTTTGGGTAATTGGGTGTTGTTAAAAATTACCCCAATTGAACAGCCTCGATGTTCACTTTGTTCCGTTTACCAGAATATTTATCAGGGAGGATAAACAGTTCTTGGTAAGGAGCAATGCTTTGTCCCGACGTTTGCCCCAACGCTCAGGTTTGACCGAACATTGAGGAATAACCTCTGGGGCTGACCAAAAAAATGGGATACAAGCCTCGTCCTTCTAGGACGGCTTTGTGCTAAAATTTGGATATAGTCGCCGTAGGGCATTGGGAGACTTTAAACGGACATGGAGGGATGATAAGACCGCTTATGTGGCACACCCCAGTGAAGTGTCAAGGAATCCTTGTTCCTTCAGGACGAGGAGGTATGTCAAACCAGGACTATGAGCCACTTTTTCCGGGCTTGGGTGGTAGTGAAGATAAATTGCATTTGATAGATCAAATCTTGACCACCCAAAATGTCTTGGCTCTGACAAATTAATTTAGTGCAACATGGCAAAAATAACTGTTCAGTTAAAAAAGTTCAAACACGAATCAAATTAACTTTTTTACCTCCTGCCCCCTGCCTCCTGCCTCCTGCCTTCTTCTAGTTTGATGGGTTCAAAATCAAACCCAGTGCGCGAGCGATCGCCCCTGACCACTTTTACCAGTCTCACCGGTGCGTTTCTATCTCCAGATGGTAAAAATCGAATTGTCCCAGAAGCACCAGGCGTAGAAAAACTAGACCCTAATAGTGCTTGTTGAATACCTGGACGCGTAGGATTCACTTCTAAGGCGGCAATTAACGCCCTTGTCGCATCATAAGCAAGGGCTGTACGCCAACTTACATCACCACCCCACAACTGCCTAGACTGGGCAGGAAACTGGGAAGTAGGATCACCATCAATATGCCAGGGGACAGCTACCACCATATCTAATGCTTGTTCTCTACCAACTTCTAAAGTTTTGACAGTATAAACATCATCACCAGCCAGTATTTTTAAACGCTGCTGATTGATCTGCACCACTTGTAAAGCTTTATCTAAAGTTGAACCATTGGCAGCTAACATTAAAACTTCTGCACCATTTTTAATTGCCTGATCTACGCTACGTGCAGGACTAAAATCTGCTTGGGATAAATCAAATTCACCTACAACCTGGCCACCTTCTAGAGAAACAGAAGAAACAAATTCAGCTTTTAATGATTGACTATAATTACTTTGGGAATTAAAAAAAACTGCTACATTCTTCTTACCCAAATTCTTAAACATATAATTAGCTAAAGTTCTAGAGGCTACAAAATCGCTAGGAACTGTACGCAATACATAAGGACTAAATTGAGAAAGTTTGACTGATGTACTAATCGGAGAAATAGCAACTAATTTGCCACTATCATAAACTTTACCTGCGGCTAATGTTGCATCACTACTATTGTGGCCAATTACTCCTAAAACTTCGGAATTTTTGACTAAATCTGTAGCAATTTGTTGAGATATTTCTGGTTTATCTTCATCGTTAGCTATACCAATTTTTAAAGGTACTCCCTTAATTCCACCAGCTAAATTAATTTGATTTTGAGCTTGAGCAACACCCCTTAAAATTTCTAAAGCTGCATTAGGATCATTCCCAAGAGGAACAGAAGCTACCAGAGTATAACTTTTATTTGTACCAATCCGGGCATTATTGAGAAATATCAAAGCTTCTGGGTCATTTTTATTGGCTGCTAGAGTTAATGTAAATTTCTCAACTGCTTGCTGATAATCTTGATTAGCTAGTGCTTTAATTCCTTCTTGTTTAGATGCAGATACATTTCCAGATATTAAACTTTTTTCACCAAAACTAATTCTTTCTGTTGCTGTTGTCAGATTATTTTCAACTAGATTAGTAGTATCTTTTTGCTCTAACTTAGGTTCAGGACTTCTCAGGAATAGTAAACTTACCCCACCTACTAAGCCAACAGTTAATAAGAAGGATAAGATATAAATTTTAATTTCATTCTTTTGAGACATAATTTCCAATCCAAATAGAAGGTTTATAATGTGGTTTTTACTTCAGCCAAATATTACTAAGATTACGAAAATAATATACTATCTGAACCAGAGTAAATCTATTCAGAATAATTTAAGTTATTGGATTCTGACAAAACCAGTTTTTTCAATTAATTCTTGACTCTGTGGAGTTAACAGCCAATTTGCATAAGCCTCTCCTGCTTTTTGGTCTATTTGATTATTTTGTTTAACAATCACAAATAAGTTACGAGTAATAGGATAATCACCACTACGGAAAGCTTGAGTATTTAACTGATTACGTTGACTGGGACAGTTTTCAGGACTAACAAAAGGTGTTTGATAAGGAGCTATATATTCTCCATTTCTGCGACCTATAGGTAAGGGTTTAATTGTACATTGGGGAACAACTTCTGGAGCAGAACCATAGTAAATACTTCCTGGTGTTGTTGCTACCTTTCTTAAGGCTTCTGTAGTTGTGCCAATATAAATTATGTTACTACCAAAATTTTCTTTATTAAGAACATTTTCTACAAAAAATTCAACTGTTCCCCCTGCTTCTTGAGGTCGAGTTAGAGCGGATATTGGTAAATTCTCCCCTCCTACTTGTTGCCAATTTGTAATTTTACCTGTATAAATATCTTTAATTTGAGCAACAGTTAAACCAGGAAGATTCAAATTAGGATTAACTGCAATGGCTATACCATCAATAGCTATAGGTATTTCTTTTAAAGCAAATCCTTTTTGTTGAGCCTTGGTATTTTCTTCGGCTTTAATGGGACGGGAAGATTGAGAAAAAGCCAGTTGATTGTCAATTAACATTTTAATTCCTGTTCCCGAACCTGGTTTATCAAAAGTGGGTTGGGTGTAGCGTAAAACAAACTCTGGGCAAAGTCTTTGTAAAACTACATCAACATCTCGACGAATAGGGGCCCAGGTTGTGCTACCACCATAACTAAATAATCCTTTTGGTAAATTAGGTACAGTACAATTATTTGTGGCTTGATTGGTATTACTCGGATTATTTAAAGTATTAATTTGATTATTAGGATTGGCAGAGGGAATACCAGAATTAGTTGATACTGATGATTTATTAATCTGTGCCCAGCGCTCCACTAACAACCAACCACCACCCAAAAGTATGGTAGTTGTAATAATGAGAGCTAGGAATAATTTTGGAGTTTCATTATTTTGTGACATAGTAATTTTTGGTGGGTAATTTATTTTAAGATGGAGGATAAAAGTAAATAGATCAAACGAAATAGAGAAGTTACTGCAATAGAGACTAAGGCAGCAGCAGTAGCTAAAAACAAAATGTTTGCCATAGTAAATCCGGCTTGTAAAGCGGGAATAAAAAAGATTAGGGTTAAAGAAACTATGGGAATTATTAACCAATCGGAGTTTTCAATCCAGCGTTTAACTTGGGCAAAGATTAACGCAGTTAAGATAATTAAGGTAATACCAAAGGTGAGAAAGGGATTTTTGATTAAACTGAAAAGTGCGATCGCTATTAATGCTCCCTGAAAACCGCTAAATCCTCCCCCGGCCAACAATCTCCAGATCGGGATGGCTGGTTGTACTCTGACTGCTGGGGGTTGGGTTGGTGGTACTGGTGGTTGCTGATTGGGTATTTGCAGGTGGGTGGCTTTTTTAATTGGCGCTCGTAAAATTGGATTGATTTGGTCTAAAACTTCCAAGGCTGATTGATAGCGTTTACTAGCAGAAGCCAGTAACATTTTATCTAATATTGCTGCTAATCGCCGATTAACTTTTACATAAGAGTGCCATTCCCAAGTGTTATTAAAAGAATTATAAAGTTTACTTGGTTCATGACCTGTAAGTAAATTAATCATTGTCACAGCTAAAGCGTATAAGTCCGTAGAAGGAAAAACCTGACCTCCAGACATTTGCTCAGGTGGTGCAAATCCTAGAGAATAAATTCCAGTAGAAGTATTACCAGCAGCAGAGTTAGTAATTTGCTTGACTGCACCGAAATCCAAGAGAAACAGTTTGCCATCCTGACGACGCATAATATTAGAGGGTTTGATATCTCTGTGAATAATGCCCCGATCATGCACAAACTGAAGCACGGGTAAAATCGCTAAAAGTATTTCTATAACTGCGGTTTCCGAAAACCGCCCTTGTTCGATTAATTCTTGCTCTAAATCTTTACCGTCAATATATTCTTGGACTAAATAAAAAAATTGTTCTTGTTGTCCGGGCTGTAAGCTGTGCACTGCTACGGGAAAAAAGGCAAATAAATGGGGTATTTGCTCGTGTTCGTTACCGATTTGGTCTAATACCTCTGCTTCCCGTTCAAACAGTTGTTGAGCCTGTTGTATTTGAGCAGAGGTTAAATTTTGCGGTGGTTGAAATTGCTTAACTACACAGTGACGCATACCAGGAACACGGCGGTCGCGTGCCAAGAAAGCAGCGCCAAACCCTCCTTTTCCCAATAATTTGATTGGGACATAGCGACCATCCAACAGCAACGGCATACCGCAGGTAGTACAGTATTTTTGCTGGGTAGTCTTGAGGGTTGTAGTATCATCTAAGTCCGCAAAGTAATTTTTGGGACGTGAACAACTGGGACGAGTACAGTAAACTTCCATTTTAGTTATTAGTCATTAGTCATTAGTCATTAGTCATTAGTGAAGTCAGTTGGCGTAATTAATTCATAGATGGCTGTATTCCCACTTGCAGGCAATATGTCCACACTACCTTTTATCTTTAGTTTAAACCACCTACTTAAAACCACTATTGACTAATGACCATTGACCACTAACTAAATATTACTCTGATTCAGGGTTATCACCAGTTGCTACCTCGAATGTTGTATTTACCACTAGATTTTTTTGTGCTAACTTTAACACGTTTTGATTCCATTCAGGTGTCGCAAACTGCGGTAAAATTTCCTGGCTAAATGCTTCTGCGGCCTTGGAACGATAGCGGTTAGGATTACAAATTAGCCAGAGTGTACGTTTCACTACTACACCATCAATCGGAGCGCAGTGTAAAACACCCATCTGTAATTCTTTAGCGATCGCCGAAGTAGAGACAAAAGCTGCACCTAATCCAGACTGCACAGCGTTTTTAATTGCTTCAATGGAATTTAACTCCATTTCAAATTTAAAACGTCTAGTATCAATATCACAGCGAGCTAAAACTTGGTCAATTACCTTACGGATTGTTGATTGAGAATCCAGGGCAATGAATTGTAGTTTATATAGGTCTTCTTTTTGGATGCTTTCTAATTTGGCAAAAGGATGAAATACAGGTAAAATCAAGGCTAATTCATCTTCAGCATAGGGAATAATTTCCAAAGACTCGGCTAATTCGGCGGGAATTTCGCCACCGATGATCGCTAAATCAACCTGTCCATTAGCCACACTCCAGGCAGTCCTGCGGGTAGAGTGGACGTGTAATTGCACCGCCACATCTGGGTATTTTTGGCGGAACAAACCGATCATCCGGGGTAAAAGATAGGTGCCGGTAGTTTGGGAAGCGCCGACAATTAAAGTACCACCTTGGAGATTTTGTAGATCCTCAATTGCGCGGCAGGTTTCCTGACACAGACTGAGGATTTTTTCACCATAACTCAGAAGTAGATGCCCTGCTTCCGTTAATTGAGCACGTCGTCCTCCCCGGTCGAATAAGGGAACATCAAGCTGTCGTTCCAGGTTTTGTACCTGTAGACTAACAGCCGGTTGGGAAACATAAAGACTATCAGCGGCGCGTTTGAAGCTCCCTTCTACGGCGATCGCTTTGAGAATGCGTAACTGATCTAATGTGAAAGGAAGGTCAGACATAATGGCTCAACCCACAAACTTTGAAAGGAGCTGTTTAGACAAATAAATCAGGTGTTACAGCTTGTTGGCTGGTCATGATTTACTGCCTCGTAAACTAGGAAGCTGGACTCGAAAATGACATTACCACAACATACTGACTAAACTCTTGTTGATAAACACTTCATGGTATTAGTTGTATGGCATCTGCAAAAATGAAGATGTCAGGGTGATTAGAACATTTGGTCTAAGTCCTTGAACTTAATTTAGTTTTCTTATAGATTACTGTACTTGTGTCTATGCTGACGAATCCTTGGCTCACCTCCAGTCATTTTGTCATCCTGGGGTTAGAATTAACTTTTGCGATCGCCCACAGTGGGGGGGCAGCTTTGCGTCCTTGGGCAGAAAAATATATCGGGCCAAGACTTTATCGCATTTTGTTTGCATTAGTCAGCCTACCTCTAGCAGTAATTCTGATTGTGTACTTTTTTAACCACCGTTACGATGGTCTGCAACTGTGGCAAGTCCAAGATGTGCCAGGAGTAAAGGCACTGGTTTGGATCTTGTCAGCAATTTCCTTTCTATTTTTATATCCGGCTACTTTCAATCTACTAGAAATTGCGGCTATTCAAAAGCCCCAAGTTCATCTCTACGAAACTGGGATTATTCGCATTACCCGTCATCCGCAAATGGTGGGACAAATTATCTGGTGCATTGCCCATACTCTATGGTTGGGTACTAGCTTTACCCTCGTTACTTCTCTAGGTTTAGTTCTACATCATCTCTTCGGAGTTTGGCATGGCGATCGCCGTTTGCGCGATCGTTATGGTGCAGCCTTTAGTGCAGCTAAAGAGCGCACTTCTATTATTCCCTTTCAGGCTATTCTCGATGGCCGTCAATCTCTCCAATGGCAGGAATTTCTGCGCCCCGCATATCTAGGAGTAGGTATTTTTGTCGGGTTGTTATGGTGGGCTCATCCTTGGTTAGTAGTAGCCACAAGTAAAATAGTATGGTAATTTTAGTTTATCTATCATATCCACAAAAAATGCTTGTTTCATAAAAATTTCTGCTTATCAGTTGCTACCAAATCAATGTAGGATAATTTCACATCTTTGTTAGTTAAACTTCTCAGCCAGTCGGAAATTGAACATTGGTAGTCGCTCAAGCAGTGACTTTTTAGGGGGGAATCAGGCAATTAAACACTGAATATCCACAAAAAACCATTGCAGAATTGCCCTGGTTAGTAAATCCGTATCAATATTTAAGTCGCTCAAATTTTACAAATTGAGTCGTACTTCAAGCACAGCTACCCCTAAAGGCTGACTGATAATTTTATCTGGCTGGTAGCTAGATTCCACATAAATATAAAAACCTTATAAATTCAAGAGGCGTCATGGTGTTGTCGGTTAGTGAACGGACTTTTACTCAAGAAGTTTTAGAATCACCCATCCCTGTTTTAGTGAATTTTGAAGCACCTTGGTGTGGTTTGTGTCGCATCATACATCCTTTACTATTGCAATTTCAAGCCCAATGTGGTAGCGACATTAAACTTGTAAACATCAATGCCGATCAAAATTTCAAATTATCTACTACCTACAGGCTTAAATCCTTACCTACTTTAATTTTGATAGACAAGGGTATGATCCGACAGCGCCTAGAAAGTTTTCGCACTAGGGACGACCTACGTTTAGCCCTAGAAGAAATTAAACTGATATATCTTAACAGCAACAAAATCTACAGCAGCCAAAAAGCTATAGATTTAGAATGCCGACCAGCTTAGAGGAGGCAGAGGGGCAGGAGGCAAGGGGCAGGGGGGATGAAGAGGCAGGGGGGCAGGGGGCAGAGGGGCAGAGGGGAAAGAAGAAATAATTCCTGATTTCCTAATGACTAATGACTAATGACTATTCCCGCACCCTGCACCCTACTATCGTGGCAAATCTAAAATTATGCTTAATACTGCACCCAATGAGCTGGAGGTGCGGTATTTTATTTTGAAAATGAGAAATTCAAGAGGCAATAATTAAAGAGGCAAAAATTAGCTAAACACAAAATGAGCAATATTACGAAGAATAACAATAAATTCAGTGTTAATTTAGTAGAGAGTTAACCACGACTAGATTGAATTTTAAATTGAGACTTAGGGATTTAATAAAAGCCAGATGATAATTTTTAAGTTTTAATTAAAAAACTAATCATCATCATTATAAACTTCAATCATAAATAATTTCATAGTGCGGTAAATTACAACAAATATGAGCAAAAACTAGCTCGACTTTACTGGTAAAAACAAGGTAAAATTAATAATTGAGCCATCTGGAAAAAAGTACAAGTTAAAATAGTCTATCCACAGAGAAAAATAGCTAGAATTAGCAAATATACATTCCCTAAAATCACAACTTGTATTGCTAAAAACCTCAGCTATGTATGAATTGGGAATTTAAACGTATCAGAGAAGACGGCTAATTAAATCTTAGCTGAAGCTATTACTGTTACAAGATTGTGTAAACTATGTGTAGGATTTAGATAGTAATTTGTTCTGTGTGGTTAACCACTAATATAACTTGTTTTGCACCGTTAAACCGAGCAAATTAATTTTTGTCAGTAACACCAACTACAAATTGATAGAAAATGAAAATACAGCCATCAATTTAGTCAAAGCCGTAAGTTCTACTGTGTCAGCCTGTAAACTGGTCAAGCAGAGCGGTCTGAAGAGTTCTCAAAATGAGCAAGTGCCGAACCCAGAATGGGATAGCACCAACACTACCAGAGCGAATCAGGAAAGAGTGCTAGTATTGGCTAGGATTTCTGGAACAGTGGCTTACAATTATTAACAGTTCCGACAAGTTAGTTAAGAATTCTAAAAGTAGGCGTCAGTGATGGAAGTAATCTATCAGTATGCCTGGCTGATTCCAGTTTTACCCCTGTTAGGGGCAATGCTAGTCGGTCTAGGGTTAATCTCGTTGAATCAGGTGACAAACCGCCTGCGACAGCTAAATGCTGTCTTGATTATCTCCCTGATGGGAGCGGCTATGGGGCTATCAATTGCCTTGCTGTGGAGTCAAATACAAGGACATGAGCCTTATACTCGCACCCTAGAATGGGCAGCAGCCGGAAACTTTCATCTGAACATGGGCTACACTATTGACCACCTAACAGCCCTAATGCTGGTGATTGTCACCACAGTAGCCTTTTTAGTCATGGTCTACACTGATGGCTACATGGCTCATGACCCAGGTTATGTGCGATTTTATTCCTATCTCAGCTTATTTGGTTCTTCCATGCTGGGTTTAGTGGTCAGTACCAACCTAGTTCAGATTTATATATTTTGGGAATTGGTAGGGATGTGTTCCTACCTGCTAGTTGGTTTTTGGTACGATCGCAAATCTGCCGCCGATGCTTGTCAAAAAGCCTTTGTAACTAACCGCGTGGGTGACTTTGGGTTACTGCTGGGTATTTTAGGGCTATTTTGGGCTACCGGTAGCTTTGATTTTATGACTATGGGCGATCGCTTGGGTGAACTAGTCCACACAGGCAGCGTCAGCAACTTCCTCGCCATCTTATTTGCGATTTTGGTCTTTTTAGGGCCCGTAGCCAAATCAGCCCAGTTTCCCCTTCATGTCTGGCTACCAGACGCAATGGAAGGACCCACACCGATCTCTGCCCTAATCCACGCCGCAACTATGGTGGCAGCAGGTGTATTCCTCATTGCCCGGATGTATCCAGTATTTGAACACGTCCCCGCCGCAATGAACGTGATTGCTTTTACTGGTGCGTTCACCGCCTTTTTAGGGGCAACAATTGCCATTACTCAAAACGACATCAAAAAAGGGCTGGCTTATTCCACCATTTCCCAACTTGGTTACATGGTGATGGCTATGGGTGTAGGTGCTTATAGCGCTGGACTATTTCACCTGATGACTCACGCCTATTTCAAAGCGATGTTATTCTTGGGTTCTGGTTCCGTCATTCACGGCATGGAAGGAGTAGTGGGTCATGACCCCAACTTAGCCCAGGATATGCGCTTGATGGGTGGTTTACGGAAATATATGCCCCTCACCGGTTTTACCTTTTTGATTGGTTGTTTAGCGATTTCCGGGATTCCTCCCTTTGCCGGCTTCTGGTCAAAAGATGAAATTCTCGGCGCTGCCTTTCAAGCCAACCCTGTATTATGGTTCATCGGTTGGTTAACCGCCGGGATTACTGCCTTCTATATGTTTAGAATGTATTTCTCCACATTTGAAGGCAAATTCCGGGGTACAGATGAGAAAATCAAAACCCAACTCAAAGCCGCAGCCGCTTTAAAAGTAGAAGCAGAATTAGTACCTGCTTTTGGGCCAGGGGCAATGAAAAAAGGAGAGTTAGACCACCACTCTCATGATAGTCATGGACACCATAGCGACTCTCCCCATGAGTCACCTTGGACAATGACCTTACCCCTGTTAGTGTTGGCAGTACCTTCAATTTTAATTGGTTTAGTAGGTACACCCTATGCTAATTATTTTGAGCAATTTGTATTTTCTCCCAACGAAAACCTAGCCGAAGTTACGGAAAAGCTGGCGGAATTTGACCCCCATGAATTTTATGTAATGGCGGGTAGTTCGATTGCGATTTCGGTAATTGGTATAACTTTAGCTCTACTGATGTATTTAGCGCGGAAAATTGACCCCGCAGCGATCGCTAAAAAAATTCAACCTCTTTACGAATTATCCCTCAACAAATGGTACTTTGACGACATTTACCATCGTGTCTTTGTTATGGGCTTACGTCGTCTAGCTAGACAGGTGTTAGAAGTAGACTTCCGCGTAGTGGATGGTGCAGTTAATCTCACCGGCTTCTTTACCCTGGTTAGTGGTGAAGGTTTGAAATATCTAGAAAACGGTCGCGCTCAATTCTATGCCTTAATTATCTTTGGTGCAGTTTTGGGCTTAGTAGTTGTATTTGGTGTTACCTGAAATTAGGTAACGGGGGCAAAGGTCAGAGAATTATCTTTAACCTTTCCCCTGTTTTCCTAAGATTGCTAAACTCAAAAATTAATACAGCAGGGAACAGGGAACAGGGGTGAAAGTCTTTTGATATATAGCTTTGTTCCCAAAATTTGTACCTCATTAGCTAAAAAATATGAAAGCATTAGAAGTTACAGGAAAAATTCAACAAGGACAATTAACCTTAGATTATCCTTTAGAAATTGGTAATTTTCAGGCAGTCAAAGTAATTATTCTCCTACCAGAAGAAAGTGATAATGATCTTGATGATACTCCAATTGAGGAAATAAAAGAAAGTTTAACTAGAGCTTTCGTAGAGGTGAAAGCTGGACAAACTAGACCTATTGCTGAATTATGGCAGAGAATTGAAAATGAGTGATATCAGTCTTTTAAAAATATTCCTAAAAATATTCCTAAAAATATTCTTAAAAATATTATTTCATTAACAATCTATTCTCAATTTACACAAGACAATATTTTTGTAGTTACTATTCAAGTAATAATATACTTTGATTAATACCATTTCACTTTAATCATAATACAAATAGACGGGAGAGGGTTTAGCACTGCTAAACCCCTACAAGAAATTCATAAATAGCAGGGTTTTCGTGAACTGGTAAGCAGTTGTGCAAAATTAATTTCCTACGCGGAGTTAGGGAACTCTTAACAGGGAACAGGGAACAGGAAAAGAAGTTGTGTAATTAATTCTGCCTAATTACTTATAACACCAATTGCAACCAAAAAATCAGAATCAAATAATCAGTAGAGTCAGGTGTGCTAGATATGAAAAAATAGTTGGTTTTTAGTATTTATCGGGTTTGACGCACTCTAAAATTAAGAAAACTGGAAAGGTGAAAACTAATTCTCAACACGAATCTTTAGATTATTATCTATCTTTAAAATATCCGATGTCCATTTACCCAGAAGAAGATGGAGGATATACAGTGATGATTCCTGATTTAGCTGGTTGTATGACTCAGGGAGAAACTTTAGAAGCAGCCTTGGAAAATATTAATGAAGCAAGGCAGTTATGGATAGAAACAGTTTATTATAGTCAGAAAAAGTCAATTCCTTTACCTTCTCAACGAATTTCTGTTTAGGTTTTAAAACTATTATCGTAGGAAAGAGAGTGGAAAGTTTTCCCAGAATAAAAATTTGGATTACACTGGATAGCGTTGCCTTCTCTCTCCCAGCACCGAAAGATAACCTGTAATAAAACTTACATTATCTTAACATTTTGTATAATCTTAGCTGGCGTAATGGTCAAAAGCGACTCAAAAAAAACAGGGTGTTGTAAATATTTATTAAAATAATACCCAAGTATACCCAAGAATGGTAATCTAGATAGATGAAACTATCAGATTACGCAAAAAAAGCTGGAGTAACGTACAAAACAGCGCATAGGTGGTGGAAGGCAGGTCAACTCAA
>DATGXB010000093.1:0-15808 GCA_035299225.1 Nostocaceae cyanobacterium
TCGTACCCATATTTGTAGATGTGGGTGTGAACTGCATAGAGATACAAACGCAGCAATAAATATTTTAAATCTTGCAAAACAAGCTAGGGGAGGGCATCCCCAAAGTAACGCTACTGGACTAGCGACCTCTACTCTACTTGGCGAAAGCCTGGTTGAGCAAGTAACTAGGGTGAAAGTAGAATCCCCGCACCTTTAGGTCGGGGAGTGTCAATACGACCAGAATTGCTGAGTTTGAGAAACGAAATTGCTCAAGTTTTAGCTGATGAAATTGGCATCTATACATTTCACGATAATTCAACTGCCCCAGCGATCGCAATTATTGGTCATTAGTCATTGGTCATTGGTCATTGTCCTCCTATTCGTAGGGCTAATGGGGGAAGATGGGGGAATTGTAATGATTTTTTGAGTGTGTCAGTGTTGCTCAACCTTTGGCTTGGGTAGTTCTGCTGAACAATTTGGCTTGAGGTTGGCTGTTAATTGTTAGATTATTTGTCCGCGTTGACAAATTGATGTCCATTATCTAAGCTCAGACAATTATTTGATCAATAACTCTTTCGCAAACTAAAAGAGAGCTAAAATAACAAAACCCTTATAGAACAAGGGTTTGTGGCTTAATATTTTCCAGGACATTAATTTGGCAAGTGGTCAAATAATTTGGCAATCGACATTTGATCGACCCTAAGCATTTAAAAAATTGGTTTACTAACTGCTGCTACTGTAGCTCATAAACTTGAAAAGTGCTGTAACCTATTGGTTGTCTTTAGAAAACGAGCATTCAACAGTAATTTTCATATTACTTTTAGCTGTACCCTTTGTAACATAAGGAACACCTACTTCTCCCCCCATTTCAATGCCAAACTCTAAAGTAACTTTATCTACATTAGCGATAGGCATTTGCTTGAAAGAATTCAAAGTATGTACTGTATAAGCCCGAATAGTGTTTTGAATCACAAGAAAATTTTGTGTCATTTTCTGTCGTATTTGTTCAGGACTCATCCCTTTTTCAACTAGTGCTTCTTCCTCTTCCTCATCATTTTCCGCTGCACTGGCTAAAGGAACATCTACATCTTCTGTGGCTTCTATATAGATGATTGTGTTGTCATCTAGTTTGATAGGTGTTAGTTTTGCCATGAAATGAACTCCTAATACAATATTTCTAAGGCTCTCTTGGGATCTGAGTGATAAGTAAAACTAATTAATCAGCAATATCAAGGCTTTCAGCTTTTGCTAACCAGTCATTTTTGTATCGTCGCGATACATTTTCACCATAAACCCAAGAGAGCCATTTCTAATGATGCGCTGACCGTATTTATAAACATTACATTTGTTGAGAAACAGTCTTTTATTACTGGTTCTTATAGTTATTTATTCACAATCTTGCTTTCATTTTTTCAGTAACAGGTAGTAAAGTTCTCCATTGCCGCCTGTGACACCAGCACGAGCACCCGCTAAGTAGCCACTTCCCATAAAATAATCAACTCTTCCGGGGCCTTTAATGGCACTTCCTGTATCTTGATCAAGTACAAATCGGTTCACCTTACGATATTCTATCTGTCCTCCTGGTTTGATATAGGCAAATGAAGAGTGAATTAGCGCTAGTGCTCCTGGAGGCATAAGAGATTTATCTGTGGCAATAGACCTGTCTGCGGTAACTGGCACACCTATACTTCCAGTGGCAGGCATACCATTGGTTTCCTTAAAAAAAATAAAGCGTTCCCAGCGCGGAAGATACTCATTTAATTCGTGAGGATTTTGACGGAAGAACTCAGACATGCCAGGTATTGTCGCTTTTTCTAGTGGCAGCTTGCCGTCTTTAATGAGCGCCTGTCCAATGCTAGTCCAAGGGTAATCTGTTGCACCCGCAAAACCAACGGAGGTTGTTGTACCGTCAGTCAGCTTGAGTTGGGCAGAACCCTGAATATGTGTCATATATGCCTCAAAGCGATCGCGAAACCAAAACAACTCCAAACCATGTAACAGGCTTTTATCTCCTAACAAACCATCTTTTCCCTCCAAATCAACGCGTTTAGGATGCGGTTTAGCCCATTGATCAAAATCTGATGGTCGTTTATAAAGAGGATACTTATAGACTGGAGTACGAACACGACTGGCAGTATAAATTGGCTCGTAATAAGCAGTAAATCTTACAGTTCCCTTACCGTCATTACCGACTGATTTATAAAAAGCAAATTCCCGATGAACAGCATATTGCAATTGTATGGGAGACTTTGAGTTAACAACCAGTTGACGGAAACGTTTTAAGCTGCGATGTATGCGATCTAGGGTAATTTCTTTAATCGGATAATTTTGATACAACTTTCTTGCTGTATTGGTCTGAAGATAACGTAAGCTGTTATCGATTGATGCCAATAGTGCCTGTTTATCGCCTTTTTGACTTTTGTTACCCCAGATTTGCTCATCCCAACCCAAGCGATGGCGTAAAAAATTATGATTTTTTGTTTCTGTTACTTCTATCAATGGTGGTAGTTTTTGCTCTTCAGGAGGTTGTGGTGATGGCAATTCTTCAAGTTTGTTTGGAACAGGTATCAACGGTAAATTAGGAGTTTGAGCAACAACTGACCAAAAAGAGTTAACGGAGACAATTCCCAGACTGCAACAAAGCAAAGCAAAAATTTTTCTCATGAGTTACCTAAATAAAAAATTTATTGGAGTGAGGAGGGGAGGAGGTACTTTACATGATTAGATTGCAGTATCATCGCCAAGAATCATGTAAAGTATGGCTTGTGTGTCATCCATCGCTACCAGTGGGAAGTATTAATTCCCTCGCAAAGATGTCGATCGCTATCTTTCACTTCGGGATTATATTTTAGATAGTTCCCTATCCAACTACAACCTCGCGCTATCAGTGCATCAAGTGATTGAACCTTCCACACCTTAGCCGTGCCATCGCGTCCAGCAGTGGCTAGCAACTCACCATTAGGACTGAAACTGACACTTTCGACTTCGGTTTGATGTGCCCTAAATTTTGCTATCTGTTGTTTGCTCTGTAAGTCCCATACAATAGCAGTACGATCAGCACTTACAGTCGCCAACTGCCGACCATCAGGGCTAAAACTGATGCTTTTAACTGCAACATTATGCCCTTTAAACCTGTCTAGTTCATTACCTTCAAAGTCCCATAAACGTGCAGTGCCATCATCTCCAGAGGTAGCCAATAGTTTCTTATTAGGATGAAACTTGACGCTTAAAACCCAAGAAGCTTTTTCATGCCCTCTCATTACGGCTTTCGGCTGACCGTTTAAATCCCATAGGCGTGCAGTGTTGGCTTTTCCATTAGCAGTAGCCAATAGCTTTCCATCCGGGCTAAAAGTAACGCTCATGATTTCGGGATATTTATCATCTTTATGAGGTCCAATTATCCTTGATTGGTTGCCATAAAAATCCCACAAACGAACCGTACCATCTTTGCTACTAGTAGCTAGTTTTTTCTCGGTGGGGCTAAAGCTAATACTTGTAACCTCGCCTTTATGCCCTATAAATTCCACCATGCCTCCTTTCAAATCCCACAAGCGGGCAATGTTGTCCCCTGCTGCTGTCGCCAGACGCTCCCCATTCGGACTAAAACTGACATTCCAGATTACGCCTACACCTTTCTTTTCTGGCTTCAACACGACTGGCTCTTTCTGTTTATTATTCATATCCCACAATCGAGCAGTACCATCATGTCCGCTGGTAGCTAAATATTGACCATTAGGACTAAAGCTCACGCTCCAAATCTTGCCATGGGCTTTGAAATCTGCTTCTTGTTTGTCTTTCAAGTCCCACAAGCGCAATGTGCCATCATCTCCAACAGTTGCTAGTTGCTGACCATTAGTAGGACTAAAACTAACACTTTGCACTATACCTTGATGACCTTTAAATTCATCAATCAACTGATCATACACAAACTTGTCTTCCAAATTCCATACTCGGATAGTACTGTCATCTCCAACAGTTGCTAGTCGCTGACCATCAGGGCTAAAACTGACACTCCGTACCACACCTTGATGTACTTTGAATTCCCGGTAATAAGTGCCCTTCAGAGTCCACACACGGATGCTTCTATCTTTGCCTACACTAGCTAGTAGGTTTCCTTTGGGGCTGAAACTGACACTTAATACATCACCTGTGTGCTTATCGTACACAAGTTCTAGCTTTTTATTGTTCGGATCTTTGATATCCCATAACACAACTTTACCATTATCGCCACTATAGCCAATAGCAAGCATATTACCATTAGGGCTAAAAGTGACGCTATTGACTTTTTGTTTAACCTTATCAGGCTGCTGTTTAGAGTTCTGAGGCTGCTGTTTAGACTTATCAGGCTGTTGAGGCTCCTTAAATTCTGACAATTTCTTGCCTTGCAAGTCCCACAAGTATGCAGTACCGTCATCGCTGCCAGTCACAAATTTTTTGCCATCAGGGCTAAAATTAATGCTGTTAATCTGTTTACCGGAATGTGATATTTTTACTTCTGAGGGTTTGTTTAACTTCTTGTCTTGTAACTCCAATAAGTAGACCTTACCCTCATGACTAGCAACTATAAGTTTATTACCCTTGCTGCTAAAGCTAAGGCTTGTAACCCGCTGTTTATCATCCAATGAATGCTCCGCTAACTGTTGACCATTTATATCCCACAGACGGATAGTTCCGTCCCACCCACCAGTAGCTATTGATGTACCATCTGGACTAAAACTAAGAGCTTTGACTACATTTTGATGTCCATCAAAACGGTTACTTTCTTTGACTCCATAAACTACTTTATGCAGTCTTTTTATGACTTGAGCTCGCAGCTCTGAATTTTCTTTGTTTACCTGGTTGAGTTTTTTTCCAGCTTGTAAAGCTTTGGTTAATGCATCCAAATCATCAAACTCTTGATTGGAGGATATACGAGCTTCGGCTGCGGAACTCAAAGCTGCAATCTCACGGTCAAAAGCATTTTGCTTCTGATCAAAAGCATTTTGCTTCTGATCAAAAGCATACAGCGACAATATTGTTAGTACAAGACCTACAGAAAGCGAGCCTACAGTAATTATTCGAGTTTGTTTGAGTTTGGTTTGTGCTAATTTCTGGGCAGCTTCCTGGGCTTTAGCTTGCTCTTCAGCCCGTTTTTCAGCATGTTGACGCGCCTCTTCCTCTGCATTGAGTCTGGCTTGTGACTCTTGTACTAACTTTTGTGCGGTTTCTAGTTCTCGCCTTTGACGTTCTTCCTGTTGTAAGCGTAAGCGATCGCTCGCTGCTTTACTTGCTGCAATAAATTCCCGCGCCAAACTCGACAGCAAGCCTAGATCGGAGTAATCATCAAGATAACTTTGAGCTTCATTTAATTTTCGCCCTTGTAGAAGATAATCTTCTAGCTTGTTCTGACTTTCCCACTCTTGAGCAGCAGCTTCAATCCTGCGCTCAATTCTGATTGCATCACGATGTTCTTTCACCCATTGACGCAAAAGTGACCAATGACGAATTAAACTCTCATGAGCAATATCTACAACTGCAACTGATGCAGATTCTGCTCCTTTTTCAAGTAACGTACTGGTTACAACTAAGTTGGCATTTGCCAATTTTTGAATTACGCGTTCTACTGTAACTACAGATTGCTGTGATGTAACTAAGTTCCGTAGTAAAACCCGTCTACGAGTATCTTCTGTTCCTTCTCCTAGTTGGGTCAACTCCAAAAAAATTCCTTTCGCCGCTTTTTGTTCTTCTAATTCGAGTTCCTCATATACTTGTGTGGCACGTTTTTGTAGCGTTTCCTTTACTCCACCCAATTTCCTATAAGCAGAGACTGTTAATTGTCTCTCATTCCGTAGTTTCCATAATTCTGTCAGTGTGTATTGCAATAATGGTAAACTTCCTGGAGAATTTTCCATGTCCTCAATCATGAGGGAAACCAAGTCTATATCTACTTTTAACCCTACTTCTTCCGCTGGTTTGGTAATCGCCTGCTCTAACTCACTTCGGTTCATTGGTGTTACCATCACCAAATTGTCCTCAATCTTTTTAGCAAGTCCAGCGTAATCTTGCTCTGCACACTTGCCAAAGAAGTCTGCTCGCATCGTTAAAATTAAACAGAGTTTATTATCTGGTCTTTCTAAAGCACTTAGAAGATATTCAAAAAACATCTGCCGTAACTTGTCGTTTTGGCACAAAGTAAAAACTTCTTCAAATTGATCTACAACTATTACTACACGCTCTGTTCCTGCCGTGGTGATCAAATTCCCTAACCACTCTTTAGGATTGTCCGCAATCATTTTCTTGATTGTGGTTAATTGGGCAGCGCGGTCAATATTTGAAAGATTTGGATCTAAGAATGCCTTTACTAAACTGTCTATTGGATTATCACCTGGTCTAAAAATCAAAATTTGCCAATTTTTACTGTTAGATAAACGTCTCCCTAATTTCAACTGATGAATTAATCCGGCTCTAACAACACTGGACTTACCACTTCCAGATGCTCCCAAAATTGCTAAAAAATTACCAGAACGAATTTTTTGCAACAATTGGTCAATCAGATCAGTTCGTCCAAAGAAATATTTTGGATCTTCATCATTGCAGTCAAAGTAACTTAAACCCTTGTAAGGACAAATAGTTTGTTCTGGTGGCGCAATCAAAGTTCTGTCATCTGCTGCAAAATTACGCGTTAAATTGATTATCTGACCAATGTTATGACAAATGGGACGCTGAGGAAAAGAGTGCGGTTCTTGATTCAAGAAATCCGTTAAACTATGATTGGTAATCCACCTGTCTTGCTTAGGCTGTAACCCTTTAATTAACACGCTGCTTAACACACTATAAGTGCTACCTAATTCCTGGTATGCTTTTTCAAACTCACGAGAGGCAGCAATAAAACACCTATCCCTTACTTTGCCCTTTTCCTCTGGATTTGCTTCGTTAAAATTGAATAACTCTCCACTATGACAACAATCTAAAATAATAACTTGCTGCCGCACCTCGCTTTCTGTTAGTAATTGACGTAACCAATGCAAAGACAATCCCCAATTACCTATACTTGTGTCTACGTCACTTGTTGCCAAAAAGCCTTGTTGAATGCCTATGTTTTTTCGTAACCCATGTCCAGAAAAAAACAACAGTGCTGTGTCTGGAACATTCCTGCCCTCTGGTTTAAACAGTTGGACAATAGCTTCTTCTAATTGTTGTAAAGTAACTTGGGTTTTTTGACCAACAGCAATTCTATTATTTTCTTTATTTCTAATACCAGGTAGGCGCTTTACTTTAAAATCTCCATATTGTTCTAGCAGCTTTGCAATTTCTTCTGCATCTTTTGCAGGAGCAGTCAGATTCCTTAAACTTTCATGCTTGTAGCTATTAATTCCAACGACTAATGCATCTCGGCTCATAGTAGAAATAACCTCCTAGAAAGTTTTTGTTACCTTGGACTGTTACTTAGTATTTCTCAATTTTGAGATATACATAAGAATAATCTCGAATATAGAAATTTTTTATATTCTTTTGAATAAAAATTATAATTTTTTATAATTATGATTTTATTTGTCAATTGTTCAGCTAGTTGTATCTACAAATCGGAAATTTTATGGCTCTCTTGGGATCTGAGTGATAAGCAAAACTAAATAAATTAGCAATAACAAGGTTTTCAGCTTTTGATATCCTACTATTTTCAATACTTCGGACATTTTGTAAAACCAGCTAGACTGCTAACGGTAGAATGCGGCTTTCAGACTTTTTCATGAGAAGAGCCGATAACGGAAAATCAATGGTTTCAAGCTCTACCTCAAAAACTGTCCGAACTATTGTATTTTTGTATCTATGTGATAAATTTTAACCATAAACCCAAGAGAGCCAATTTTATTTTATTTTTTGAAAAAATTCTGTACATTTTTATTCCCTATCTCCTGTTTATAAATTCCCTATTTATCACGCTTGCGCTGCGTGAACCACACCATACAAGTGATTTTACCAAACCGAATTAGATTGTTATACGAATTGAAATACAGCAGATTTCATTTGAGTGAGGTACACCGATAGCAGGCAAGATGCTTGCACTACAAAAATATATTATTTTTGTCTGTACCTCGTAAACCTGAAACGTGCTGTAAATTTTATGTATCAACAGAAATTAATATTACATACCTGATTATAAAAATCCAGCCAAATTGAATGATAATAGTGAAATTTCTCTCTTTAGATAGATAAAGAAATTTGTTATTTTAAATAGTTAACTTAATATATCGGTGCAAAACGTTGTAACTTATGCAATTTTTCATGAATATTTAAGAATTCGTTGTAGTTATATAGAAGTAGTGATGACAGTTGGCGTAACCTAATCTGCATAAGTGTCAATTGTTAGATTATTTTTCCGCTTTGATAAATTAATGTCCATTATCTAAGCTCAGACAATTATTTGATCAATAACTCTTTCGCAAGCTAAAAGAGAGTTAAAATAATAAAACCCTTACAGAGCAAGGGCTTGCGGCTTAATATTTTCTAGGACATTAATTTGGCAAGTGGTCAAATAATTTGGCAATCGATAAAAAAGTATCGGTCAACTGCACTAAAATCGAGTGACACTCTGGTTATTAGTCATTAGTCATTAGTCATTGGGCGATCGCTATTTTGAAATTTTGAGTTTGAAATTTTGAGTTTGAAATTTTGAATTTTACATTAGGGTGTAGGGTGAAAAGGGGAGATGGGGAGGATGAGGGGGATGTGCTGATCTTCTTGTTTCATCCAAAATCTAAAATCCAAAATCCAAAATCTAAAATTCTCCTGCCTCCTGCCCCGTTCGACTTCGCTCACGGAACGCCTGCCTACTGCCTACTGCCTCCTGCCTGGGGGAATTGGGAAGCGATCGCCTAAAAAACAGGATGTAGGGTGTAGAGCTACTTGATCTCAAACCATCCATTGATGCGATCGCCTAAAATCCTATGTACCCCCCAAGAAGATTGACCTGAAAGTAGAATGATAAATTCTCCGCGAAGCTCCCCCCAAGTGGCGGCGGCTCGTTGGTTAGACCTCAACCCTACTCGCAAATTAAAGCCCAGGTCTTGTCCGTCAAGCAAAGCAGATATTACTCTGCCATACAAAAAAACTGCTTGTGGATCGACACCAGGCAATCTCTGTATTCGGGGATTTCCATTTTGTTCAAGCTTTGCCACCACTACCAAGGTTCGCTCTGAACCGAAAACCTGATTACCTGTTAATGGGTCAACTTCTCCAGTTGCTTCCCCAGGAAGAGTAAAGTTTAGAGTAGAGTTTCCCCAATTAGCAAAAGGTGATTCGGACATAATTTAGAAGACGGAAATATTAGGAATTGAGCCAGTGCCTTGAATTAGTATTTCTTCCTCAACAGTTGCTCCAAACCCTGTAGGAATTTCCCAGCCATTTTTTACATCTATTGATCGTTGAGTTAAATAGTAGGAGTCAATGGGTTTAGCCATTCCTGTAAAAACTGCCCCATCAGCAGATGATAACATTTGCTGAGAAGTGTCTTGTTCCAATATCTTGGCACACACCCAGTAGGGTCTGTATTGTGGTTGTGTGGACTGATTGGCTGCTGATTCCTGTAAATATATTTCAACATTAGTAGTTAGAGATTCTGGAAATTTCACCAGGGTTTTTACTAAGTTGAAATTCTCTTGAAAATTACCCCAATCCCAAGCCATTGCTTAAATATTGATAAATTTCACCACCCGACAAGTATTCTGGAAGCTTGGTTGATTCTAGTAGAGCTAGGAGTTGATCCGAGACTGGATTAGGATCAAGAAACAGATTTAGGGATAAAGATTGTTGATGAAATTCAGGAAACATTTGTTCAAATCTCCTGATTTCGTTGGGTTGTTCATAGAACTTTTCACCTAAAATATTTCCTACTGTTAATCCTATTTTTTGTGCTGCTTCACTACCAAATCTATTTTTAGCGAAGTTAGCAGCAGGATTAACAATTCTGCAAATAATTTGTAAAAAGATGATTAGCCCATCTTCCGTATCATGGTCAAGGGGATTCTCAAACCAATTTTTTTCCATTAGCTACTGCGCCTACGGCGAACTTCAGTTGGGGGAGTTGGGGGAGTTTCGACGACTGGGGCAACTTCCTCAGTTGTTGAAGTTTCGACGGCTGGGAGAACTTCAGTATTTTGGAGAGTTGTAGGAGTTTCAACGGCTGAGACAGCTTCAGCAGTTGCAGGCGCAACCGTTGGGGCAACTTCCTCTGTAGTGAAAGTTTCGACAACTGGGGCAACTTCAGCAGTTGGGACAATTTTCTCCTGATAACCTAATGCCCGTGCTAAATCATCAGGGATATTCTGTAATCCTGGGTGATATGTAATTCCTTTCCAGCTTGTGCTATGAGGAACATCAAAAAGAACTGTCATTGCTATTAAGATTCAGGTAGTTTAATTTTCCAATTCAACTGATTGTCTAAGAGCAGTTATCCTAAGTTATCCCACTTCGTTGTTGAAGTCCCCGTAGACCCTCCGCTAGAACCTGTTCCTGATCCGTCTCCCCCTATTACTCCATCGGCATAATTAGGATCATTTGCTAATTTAGCTGCTAAATCTTGGGGAATTTGTTGTATGCCTGCTTGATATGTAGTTCCTTTCCAACTAATGCTGTGGGGAAGATTAAAACTAACTGTTGCCATGACAACATTTTGAATTTGGAAGATTGGTTGAAGGGTTTAATTATCGCTAGGTTCGGGTATTTCAAAAACAGCGATCGCTTCTGGGTCTTGTAAAACTGGTAAAGAAGTCTGCCAACCTTCAAATTCAATGCGGGGTGGTTTATCTTCTTTATACTCAGACCTAACAACAACCCCCGGCTTTGTTTGTCCAACTGCCCGACCAATTGCTGTATAGCCCAAGGTATCGTACATGGGAATGGGGGCTTCATCTCCCAAATCAATCGCTGTTTCTCGACCAGTTTCACAAACCATTACAAAAGCACTTTCCTTGAGAAAGCGATGGCTTGAGCCATCAGATTCGTAATAGCGTAAATCGTAGGTTTCCACAGGCGGGAATTTTTCTTTGGCGAAAGCTGCATCAACTGTAGCTTCTATGCCGCTTGGCCCAGTACCTTGCAACTGGCCTTGGACTACAGTAACACCACTGCCGTAGGCTTGAACAAACGGATTCCTTGCCAGTACCAGCTTTCTAGATAGCGAGGTCATAATTCGGGTAACAATTAACCCTTTTTCTGACCGCAACCAAGAAATTTTATTGGCAATATCTTCCATAGGGTTGTAAGTCGGGTCATACCAACCAGCCAAATCAGTCTTAGTGCCACTAGGAATAGTGACTCTATGCCCTTCTGGGTTTGGGCATTCAACCAATTCTCGGTAGCCGTTATACCCTTGTCTGACAAACTGGGCATCAACGATCGCATCACAACGTTGTTTCTCCCGGTATTCAGCCAATGCTCTACCAATGGCGCGATCGGTAAAGTTGATAATTTGCCGTTCAGCTTCTTGCATATTAGCTGCTTCAGTGTTTAACAACTCCATCAAGGCATCTAGAGCTTGTCCGGTGAATTCTGCGCCGATATCAGAGTCCCCTAACTCCACCAGCATCGAACCAACAGCTGCACCACCCTTGATCACAACTGGCGAGTACCGAGTTCCAGAGTTAGCCATTATGGTTTTATAGCTAATCTCTTCTTCCCGGTACTCGTTCTTTGTTACCCGTCTTTCTGGGAGAAGTTCAGAAAATCTGTATCGGCGTGCCTTGGTTCCGAATTGTATTCTAGGGAAGTTGACTGTATCAACTAGAACATTTTGCACCCTTAATTTTTCCAACAAGGCTTTTACACTTAGCACTACTTATTACTCCATATACATTGATAGTTTGTTTGAAGCCTAGAAATAATTTCTGTTGAGTTGGCAAATGAAGAGTAATTAGGGAGGAGGTCTATGTATACTAAAGAACCATGTCGGTACAATTCAACATTTGCACATTGATTGGCATCTTCTACATCAAAGGCAGTCAAATAAAATTCTGTATATTCTGATCCGACTGGGTAAAATACATCAACTCCTTTGGCTAAATTACTGGATACCCCGGCTGTTAATGTAATGATATTTTTATCAATGTCAACACTTTGAACAGTATAATCAACAGCAAGAATTTCAATTACTAATCCTGCTTTATACCCAGATGCAGATTCTAGTGGAATCTTTCTGCTTCCTACCGTAATCGCCTCAGTAGTGATAGTTGCGAAATTTGTTGCAGAGTCAATAGTCACATCCCACTTTTTTTGGTCTGGGGTTCTTGCGATCATTGACCCAGATGTTAGTTGTCGAATCCCTTTGGTTTCAGTAATACCATAGATGTCTAATATTCCACCACCAGGAACTAAAGAGTGACGATCGCCCCACTGCCCCATCCATCGTAGAGAGGCATGGTTAGCGCCGGAGTATTGCAATTTAGCCATTAGTTAAATGATTTCAGTATATGTTGCTGTTTATCCACCAAGGACAAGCCTTTTCCCACCAAGGGATTTATGAGGTTTGTAGTCCAGGGTAAATTGTTCCTAAAGTTGATGCTACTATGCTTTTGTTAGTAGTCTCTTCATCTTTACCCCTGCCATCTGGCAGTCTATTCCCTGGACTGGAATTCTGAAATAATGCTGGCACGAACTCCGGCCAGTGAGCATCCGCAAATTCCCGCAGCCCCTTTTTATCTTCTCCAATCTGAACAAAGACTTGATTCTTGTCATCAACTATAAGGTTTTGGTCTGGAGTCAGAAGTTTTTGCAAAACTTTTGGTACAGCACTAGCAGCCGTCGCCGCTTCGTTGATAGTAAGCGATCGCTTCAAGCTGAGGTTTTCTGTTTCCAGAGTTGTGATTTTAGTATTTCCCTCAGTTGTTTGTTGCTCTAGGGTCGCAACTTTAGTTTGAATTTCTTGTGATTTAGTTTTCTCCTGCTGTAATTGTTGATCAGCCTGCTGTAATTTTTGCTCTGTTTCTTGGAGTTTTTGTTGGGCTGTTTGTGCGGTGAGTTCCAGGTCTTTGTTTTTGTTTGATAAATTTTGGGCATTAGTTGTGGCTTCGGCTAAATCTTTTTCCAAGGTTTCTTTTTGGCTGTTTAGTCCTTGTGCCTTTTGTCGCCAGTCCTTAGCTTCACTATTAATTTTTGCAACATGGGCTTTAATTGCTTCAGCCCATTTCTTTCCTTCTTCGCTTAGTTCTTCCAGAAATCCTAATGCCTGTGCGTATTCATTCATACGGATTCAACTATTCAATATCGCTTTTAACCTAGAGGATAAAATTTATATCTAAAACCGTGAACTTACTTATGACTGACAAATTACAGATGCGATCGCCATCAATCACAGAAGGGCAGCTTTTCAAGCTGCCCTCTTGGCTGGATTTAAGATGTTTTTTGCTGCTAGATTTGAATTAGCAGCTGGAAAAAAACGAAACAAACCAAATCAAATTTCGTGGTTAACTTGCAGAACAATGACTAGCCCATGCCCGCATCCCAAACCTAACCCTTGCTGCATTTCAAATTCTAAATTTCGCAAATTCATGGCTAAGTAAGGTTGCACAATATTCGCTACATAATCATCACTGGCATAACATCTATTAACGTCAAGTAGTTCATTAATTTTCATCAATGCAAAATGTAAAGACCTTGGCATATTGGCCCAATTCTCTAAATCCCTTAAGCCAATTCCCCAACAAACCCGATCATTACAAAAATTAACTAATGTATTCCAGGCATTTAAGTATGAATGTAAAAATTCACTTACCTTCTGATCAGCTGATTCAGCAGTTGAGGGAATAATATCAGTTTTGACAATTAATGAAGATAAGTCGGCTAATTGATGTGAGAATAATTGATTAACTAAGCTCCGAATTGGTGGTAAATCTGAGTTATATTCTCGTGTATCTGTATGTCGTCCAACCAGAACAGACCTATCTACAGCTTTCACAACTTTAAGATTGGAAAGCCCCGGATTACTTTTAAGTAAGTTATTAATTTCCTCAGTTGACCAAAACCTCATTTTCATAGGCTGCTTGTAAATGGCTTCTGAAGATAAATAACTAATGCTGTAATCATGAAGATATGGGGGAACAGCATCAGAAGGTTCTATCCAATATTGCGGCCATTCCAATGAAAACCGTCCCAATAAATCCAATATTATTAAACTGCCATGACCAGCAACACTAGCAATTTCTAATAAGAGTTGCAACAGTTGTGAATCATCTAGATAAGATAAAGATCCATAAGAAGAAAAATAGACATCAAAATGCTTCTTCCATGAACCTAAACCATTGCAAAGGTCATGTTCATAAAATTCCACATTTGGAGTGTTATGAAATAGCTCTTTACCTTTTTTAATCATATCTGGGTTAACATCCAAACCCACATAACTATAACTAAATTTTCCTGATTGAAGAAAAGGAATTAGTTTATAACCCTGTCCAGTTCCACAACCTAGATCCAAAACTCTAATTTTATTTCGGGTAGAATATAGGGAAAGTAGAGGGGTTTGTAAGATGAATTGAGATAGATAATCTTCCCAAATATTTCTGACATAATCATGCTTAGTATTTACCCAGCTTCCTAAGTCATAATTTCCGTCATTAACAGCTTGTGAATAAATAGCTTGGACAGTCATATATTCCTCAGCTTTTGTGATTATTTAGCCTAATTGAAATATTATTTTAATTTGATTAATGCAGGATAGATAATTATTTATTTTTAAATTTAATTGTAGATAAACACATTTTTGAGTTGAACAAAGTTTACAAACTATTTAAATAATAAGAATGGTACTAAAATATAAACCAAGTATATTAGGGGTTATAATAAATAGACATAATAGAATTTGACTGGTGCAATCAGAAAAAGATGATCACTCCAAGTAAATATTCATGCAGAATAAATTAAACAACTCTTTTTACTATTCCCCGCGACGCACTGAGCGCAGTGGAAGTGTTTCCTGTTCAGCGTTCCCTCTCCCCACATATAGACAGTAAAACTTAGACAGCAGAAATTCCTTTAGTAACCCCATTATTCCAAAGGCGTTACAATTCTTAAATTAGATCAAAATTAGTTCATTTCTTAAATTAGATCAAAATTAGTTCATTAATTTTAACTATATTTCAAAAGCCGCTATATCAAAGCTTTTCAGAGTACATATATCCGACTTGTAATCGGAAGGTCGTCAGTTCAATCCTGACTGCTGGCTTTTCAAGAAAAAGAGAAATTATTTAGCCGCTAACGCGGCTTTTTTTTGTCTAAGTCTTTCACCAAGATACTTTCAGCGATCTCTGCATTTTGGTAAATAGGGGGATTTAAGCTGTTTAGACAAAGTTGATCTGTCTCAGTTCTGAATTTTGAAAATGCTTGAAAATGCTTGAATATACTTGAGTAGGCGATTAAATTAGTTCAGATTTAGCACAAAATGTCAGCTAGTAAATGGACAATTGAAGAAGTTAACAAAAGACTTAAGGATGGTCGGGTAGGTGTGGCAGTCTGCCAGAGAGGCGATCGCTTATCCCTGCGTGCCACATTTCCGGCTAAACCAGGAATAGATAAACCGCCGCACCAACAATATCTATCTCTAGGCATCTATGCCAACCCCGCAGGATTACAAGCAGCAGAAGCCAAAGCCAAAGAAGTGGGAGGGCTTCTAGCACAAGGTAGATTTGACTGGCGAGATTACATAGAAGCAAAACAGGAAGAAATTGACATACTCCCCGCCCTAAAAGTGCGGAGATTCTGGGTTCAAACAACAGTTGCAGTTTCATACCGTCTTACACTATCTCGCCCAACAGACAATGCCCTGCCTGTTTCCACTATTCTACCAAAAAGCCGTCCTCAAAGG
>DATGXB010000094.1:0-15009 GCA_035299225.1 Nostocaceae cyanobacterium
CCTTTGAGGACGGCTTTTTGGTAGAATAGTGGAAACAGGCAGGGCATTGTCTGTTGGGCGAGATAGTGTAAGACGGTATGAAACTGCAACTGTTGTTTGAACCCAGAATCTCCGCACTTTTAGGGCGGGGAGTATGTCAATCTCCTTTAATCTACAAGAGACAATTGTTAAATTCATGATATCTACTGTCTTTTTTTTAATAATTTTTTTAGCAGTAGAATTACGGAGTATGTTGATCATTTCGGCTTTCTTGGGTTTATAGTAATTATGTATTAATAATGTCATGAATGATTAGTTAGAGAATGCTGAAAGTCTGGTGATTGCCAATTGATTAGCTTTACTTATCAATGAAAGTCCAAAAGAGCCGATATTTTATGAAAGCAATCTGAATTTTTCAAGATTTTTCCTTGGAAAAACAGGCAAAAATAATTTTTTTAGTCCTAAATCAATCAAATTGGCTATTTTCTACAAAATATTTGTAGTTGACTTAATTCCTGAGTATACCGTAAAAACCACAAAATGGCTTATTTAGGGAAATACAATTTCTCTTAAAATACTAAGTGATTCGCTCAAAACCAATATGGTGCTAACTCAGTATAGTAGCAGAAATAAAATTACAAGGCAAATAGCAATCTATATCTTGTCTTTAACTTGACAATATCAGCAATTAATTGATAGTTATGGAGGTATACAATAGGCAACAGTGAATAGATTTTTGAAAAAAATTATTTATGATTGTTCTATGGTGTTATTTTCTGGTTTATAAGGATTGATGGTGAATTTCTCTATGCTCCTGTGAGTTCATCTTGTATAAATATTTTTATCTCTAAATTTTACCTTAATATCTACTTTTTACATAATCTCTTAAGCTTTGCATATTTATGACATAAATCACTAAATCTTCAACTCAAGCACAAACCAATATAATCAAGACAGGAGGAAGAAAATTAAGAAGTTATTGTTATCGTTTTGCTGATATTTTTAACCTATAGCCTTGGTAATTCCAAGTATAATTATTAGGTGTATAAACGCGATCTGGAATGTCTATAATCAAGTTTTGTTCTGATGCAAAATTATTTTCATCTCTAAAATTCCCGACAGTTAACTAATTAGTTATTATCCCCAAGTTAAACGAATAAATAAACATTAATATTCGTAATAACCTGTACCGTATATTATTGTAATTATGATAACTGTGTACTTAAAAATCAAACAGTTAGCATGACTCAAGTTTTTTCAATAAGCATCACTGTGATGTTCATTTAGCAACGCTGAAATATACTAGAAATAAAGACCCATTACCAAGAAATGGTGATCACGTCTTGATTTGCTGCAATGGTAGAGATCCAATCCTGGTTTCTGTTCTCAAATTAGCCGATTTTCGGCATTGGCAGCGATTTTTATCCTTCTTCCTGCTGTAGCGGTGGGAAAATTTACATAACACTAGATTTCGCAAACAATAGCAAAAACTCATGTCTTCCAATCCCCAGTATCTTAGCGGTAACGAGATTCGCAAATTATTCCTCGACTTCTACTCCGAAAGGGGACATCAACCGCTTCCCAGCGCTTCCCTTGTACCAGAAGATCCTACGGTACTGCTGACGATCGCGGGGATGCTACCATTTAAACCGATATTCTTGGGACAACGCACACCGGAGTTTAAACGCGCCACAACTTCTCAAAAGTGTATCCGCACCAACGATATAGAAAACGTGGGACGGACTAAACGCCATCATACATTTTTTGAAATGTTGGGAAATTTTAGCTTTGGGGATTATTTTAAAACACAGGCGATCGCATGGGGTTGGGAAATATCCACCCAAGTTTTTGGTTTTTCACCTCAAAATCTAGTGGTTAGCGTTTTTGAAGAAGACGACGAAGCATTTAATATCTGGCGGGATCAAATCGGTGTCCCGGAAAAACGCATCAAGCGCATGGGTAAAGATGATAACTTCTGGGTATCGGGACCGACGGGACCCTGTGGCCCCTGTTCCGAAATTTACTATGATTTTCACCCAGAAAGGGGAGACGACAACATTGATTTAGAAGATGATTCTCGGTTTATCGAGTTTTATAACTTGGTATTTATGCAATATAACCGAGATGCGTCTGGCAATTTAACCCCATTGCAAAATCAAAATATTGATACCGGCATGGGTTTAGAAAGAATGGCGCAAATCCTGCAAAAAGTCCCAAATAATTATGAAACAGATTTAATTTTCCCGATTATCAAAAAAGCGGCAGAAATATCCGGCGTTGATTATCATTCTAGTAATGAAAAAACTAAGGTATCATTTAAAGTCATCGGTGATCATGTCCGGGCTGTAGTCCATCTGATAACTGATGAAATTCGCGCTTCTAATGTGGGACGGGGTTATGTGCTGCGGCGATTAATCCGGCGGGTGGTGCGTCATGGTAGATTATTGGGAATTACCAGCGAATTTATTAACGAAGTTGCGGAAATTGCTATTTTATTATCAGAATCAGCTTATCCCAATGTGAGAAAACGGGAAAATGCAATTAAAGCTGAATTGCAACGGGAAGAAGCGAATTTCCTCAAAACTTTGGATAGAGGGGAAAAACTGTTAGAGGAAATTATTCAACAAGTCAAACAACAAGGACAAACCCAAATTAGCGGCGAAAGTGCCTTTACTTTGTATGATACCTATGGTTTCCCCTTAGAATTAACTCAAGAAATTGCTGAAGAACATCATCTCACTGTAGATGTTCCAGGTTTTGAGGTAGAGTTAGAAAAACAAAGACAACGCGCCAGGGAAGCACACGAAACTATTGATTTAACCGTACAGGGTTCTCTGGATAAACTGGCTGAACATATCCACGCGACAGAATTTTTAGGATATACCCAAGCCACCACCTCCGCAAAAGTTGAAGTGTTATTAGTGGGTGGTGTGTCCCAAGAGGAAGCAGAAGCGGGAACAGAAATACAGATTGTCCTTGATAAAACCCCATTTTATGCGGAATCTGGCGGACAAATTGGGGATAGGGGTTATATTTGCGGTGATGGTGTGTTGGTGCGCGTGGAAGATGTGAAAAAAGAATCTGACTTTTTTGTGCATTTTGGACGTGTGGAACGGGGTACAATACGGATAGGCGATGAAGTCACAGCCCAAATTGACCGCGCTGGTCGTCGTCGTGCTCAAGCTAATCATACCGCAACTCATTTATTACAGGCGGCTTTAAAACAAGTGGTAGATGAGGGCATTTCTCAAGCTGGTTCTTTGGTATCTTTTGATAGACTGCGCTTTGATTTTAACTGTCCTCGTCCCCTCAACCCGGAAGAAGTGCAACAAGTGGAAGAAGTAGTTAATACTTGGATTGCCGAAGCCCATACTGCTAAAATTGAAGTGCTGCCTTTAGCGGAAGCTAAAGCTAGGGGTGCGGTGGCGATGTTTGGGGAGAAATACGGGGAAGAAGTACGGGTGATTGATTTTCCTGGCGTTTCGATGGAATTATGCGGAGGAACTCACGTCAGTAATACTGCTGAGATTGGGGTATTTAAGATTATTACGGAAGCGGGTGTGGCTTCGGGGGTGAGAAGAATAGAAGCGGTTTCGGGTCCTGCCATCTTGGATTATTTGCAAGTGCGTGATAATGTAGTGAGGGATTTGTGCGATCGCTTTAAAGTCAAACCAGAAGAAGTCAGCGACAGAATCACCTGTTTACAGACGGAACTGAAAAACAGCCAAAAGCAGATAGAAAGTCTAAAATCACAATTAGCGATCGTTAAATCTGACAGCTTATTGCAAAATGCCCAAACTGTAGGCGAACATAAAATTATTGTGGCTGAGTTAGCAGAAGTAGACGCAGAATCATTAAAAGCAGCTGCGGAAAGACTTTTGCAAAAAATTGGTAATGGTGCGGTGGTTTTAGGTTCAGTCCCCGAACCGGGTAAAGTGAGTATAGTTGCGGCTTTCAGTCCCGAAGTAAATCAGAAAGGTGTACAGGCTGGAAAATTTGTTGGTGCGATCGCTAAAATCTGTGGAGGAGGTGGAGGAGGTAGACCCAACCTCGCACAAGCAGGCGGAAAAGATGCAAGTAAACTACCAGAAGCTTTAGAAACCGCCAAAACCGACTTACAAACCGCTTTAAGTTAACATCTTGTGGGGTAGGCATCTTGCCTGCCCTAAAATAAAATCTAAAGACCACTAAAATTAACCTATTATTCTAATGCGTTAGATATTGCCGCAATAGCCATCTCTCTTGCCTTGATTTCATCCAGATATTTCTGTGCCCAATATTCACCAAAATGCTTTTTTAAACACAGGTATTCATTAAGTGGTGCATAATAAAGATGAACTAAAGCTTCATAACAAGAAGTAGGAGAAGTATATACATCCCAGGTTTTTAAAATAAATGTATCTGCTTCCTCTCTTTCTCCCTTCATCACATAAGCGAAATATTTTCCAGTTTGATTTTTAAAATCTCGCTGCAAATCTCTCAGATATTCTTCAATAGAAGCACTAGAACAGCCACCACCAGAAAGACCAACATGAGGAGCATTTGGTAAAGGTTGGCTAATAGCGTATACCCTTGGAGGGTCATTAGACCAAGCTGACTTTACAATCTCATTCATGACCCTATTATGCCCAGAATTTAAACTTACATTTCCATATATCTTGTTGATCTGTTGCTTCTACATCTGAACTAACAGCATCATACTCGGCTGCTAGTTCCTCACATTCCTTTTTAGCTTCCTGCATATTCTTCCCTTTGACAGTATCTTCACCTTGTTGTAAATCCGCTTCACTGTCAGGTAAATATTCACCTAGTTCATTATAACTTCTCTTAGAAAACCAACTCATTTGATTCTTCCAAAACCTATTCAGATATCTTAGTATGTATTATAAGATATTGCAATACTCTATGGTAAACCTATAACTGACCCTACAATTAACATTTAAATTAAACCTGTTTTTGTTTGAATTTGCAGATACCATTTACTCCCAAACCTAGAAAAGTTAAAAAACTAATTTAAGCCATATTATCATAGACTTATGAAAATGTATATAAACTTTATAAATATTCATCATATAAACAGATAAAATCAAACAAGGTTAAGTTAAATTAAAAGTTATTGTTAAAATTTAACACATTACCAGTCTTGATGTTTATCTTCAGAAAGATTCTATTTTGATTCACTTATGAAACTTGTAATACTAAAAGTGCCATTTTATAAACATGAGTTTATATTTAGCAAATAGATTGTTACCATAGAAATAATTTAACACAAGGAGTAATAAAAAATGGGTAGATTAAACCCCTACACCCTACAAATGCAAATTACCAGTTTATTTTCCCAAGGACAATCATTTTTTGCCATTACCAAAGTACAAGACTGGTTAAAAGAACACAACCAAAACCCCCAAGATTTTGATATTTTTTTCCATCAAAAACCCGCACCTCCCGGTTCTAAAGAGGTGTTTGTAATAGAAATTGAACTCAAACGCAAAGACGGACAACCTGTAGACCCTTGGTTACAAGAACAAGCTAATTTACACGCTTAATTTATCATTTGAACATCAAGAAAAGAGGACAAGGCAATGCCTTGTCCCTACAATATTTAATTAAATTTAACAGAAAAAACTATCATCCTCTACATCCTCAAATCCTATACTTCGACTTCGCTCAGTAACCGTAAATCCTGATGCTGACAATTTTTAATTTCTCTGATTTAATAATACTTTAATCCCATGTTTAGGACGTAAAGTAAACGCTGGCCAAGGTGTAACTTCTTGGTCTGGTAATACAGTTAAACGGTAACTTTGGGCAATAGTAGCTAATATCAAAACCGCTTCCATCATCGCAAAAGATTTACCAATACAAATCCTTGCACCACCACCAAAAGGAAAATAAGCAAAAGTGGGGATTTTTTTAATTAAATCATTTTCCCATCTGTCAGGATTAAATACTTCTGGATGTTCAAAATAACGCGGATCACGGTGCATTACCCACGGACTGAAAACTACACCATTACCAGGTTTAATCGGATAACCTGCAACATCTCCTGCTTGTCCAGCTTGACGACTCATAGCCCAAACTGGTGGATATAAACGCATTACTTCCATGATTACCCTTTCAGTATAAACTAACTGAGTTAAATCCTGAAAAGTTGGTGTTCTGCCATTTAAAACTGTTTGTAATTCCGCTAATAATTTCTGTTCAACTTCTGGATGTTGTGAGAGTAAATACCATGTCCAAGATAATGCTAAAGCTGTAGTTTCATGACCAGCGATAATTAAAGTTATGAGTTCATCACGCAATTGTTTATCAGTCATACCGATGCCATCTTCATCTTGAATTTGCATCAGCATAGACAACAAATCACCATCATCTTTGCCACTTTCTCGCTTTTTTTGAATGATACGGTAAACTAACTGATCTAATTGTTTAACTGTGTTTTTAAATTTCACATTTAGAGGAATAGGAAGCCAATCTGGTAGGAAATATAACAATAAACTAGTGTTACGAGTTTCAAAATATTCTATGCTGGTTTGCATAGCTTTTCCTACCTGTTCCACTTCAGAATCTAATTCCACACCAAACAGGGTTTTAGCCACCACTTCTAAAGTTACACGCATCATTTCTTCGTGAATATCACGCACCTCTCCATCATGCCAATTTGCTACTAATTTTTTGGCATAATTAACCATTACTTCCCCATAGGAGAAAATGCGTTCTCTGTGGAAAGCCGGCTGCATCATCCGTCGTTGACGTTGCCAAAATTCTCCATGACTAACTAATATTCCTTCTCCCCAAAGTCGTCGTAAAAGATAAAAAGATTGATGTTTAACAAAAAGATGATGCTTCTTAACTAATACTTCTTCAATGTAGTCAGGGTGATTTAACTGATAAATGGAAAATGCAGAACCTTTCCAGAAACAAATATCACCATATTCTTGAGCACAACGACTGAAAAAACCCACAGGATCACGAGAATATTCTGGTAATATACCTAACAACCAATGAGATTTAGGACTTGGTAAAGAATTAGGGTCAAGCAGAGTAGATTTCTGAGATAATGTCACCATTTTATTACCTCTTTTTTAAGAATAAATCTTGTCAATTTAGCCATTGTTTATGGTGTAGAATACAGTTTGATGCTTGTATTCTCACAAAAACCCTTCAGGAGTAAATTCATTTAAAGTGTTACACAATATTGTTATCAGCTAGAATAACTAAATTTATTCTTAAACTTCTTCCGTTCATGGGGTGATTTTGTAACGTTTTTCTATACTGATATTGCCTTGTAAGCCTCCAGTATGGATTAATAAAAGCTGAGAACCACTTTTAAACCAGCCTTTTTGTAATAAGTTCCAAATACCATAAAACATCTTTCCCGTATATACATAATCTAAGGGTATATCGTGTTTTCTTTGGAAATCTTGACAAAAACGGAATAATTCTGGATTTACTTTAGCATAACCACCAAAATGATAGTCACTAATTAACTGCCATGTAGCAAAGGTTTTATAAGGTACAGGTAAAGCAGATTTGAGATAATTTTGCAGCAAATTTTGAATATCTTTCTCTAAAAATTCTCCACCTTTCAAAACTGGGAAACCCAAAACTTTTTTATTGTTTGGTAGTGAAAGAGTAATACCCGTTAAAGTGGTAGCTGTGCCACAGGCTAAACAAACAGTATCAAATTCGGTAAAATTATTAATAATTTCTGTACAACCACGTACACCTAATAAATTACAGCCCCCTTCAGGAATGATAAAAGCCTGACCATAACGTTCTTGTAACTCTGTTTGTATGGCTAAATTGTGCTTTTGTGCATAAGTTTGACGATTTAGGTATACTAATTGCATTCCTTGTTGCTGGGCAAAACTCAGGGTATGATTGAGGGGTAAAGTTTCCTCACCGCGAATTACACCAATAGTACGAAAGTTAAATAAATTACCTGCTGCGGCTGTAGAATAAATATGATTTGAGTATGCACCCCCAAAAGTCAGCAGAGTTTTATAACCCTGTTCTTTTGCTTCGAGTAGATTATATTTGAGTTTAAACCATTTATTCCCACTGACCCAAGGATGAATTAAATCTGAACGGAGAACGTATACTTTAATACTTTGGCTGGAGGCGATCGCACAATTTACAGTTTGAATAGGAGGAGGTTCAAAAATTGATAACATTATCCCAACAAAATTTAAAATTTGAAAAACTACAACTCTGCTAAACTATCAATAAATCTATTCTATCAAAATCAATATATGGCTAAATTATTTGACTGTATCACCGAAGAAATACAACAATTTATTGTTGAGCAGAAGATATTTTTTGTTGCGACTGCCCCCTTAAGTCCTACAGGCCATGTTAATGTATCTCCTAAAGGTTTGGAGAGTTTTCGCATTCTTTCACCTCACCGAGTTGCTTACTTAGATGTAACAGGTAGTGGTAATGAAACTTCAGCCCACTTGTTAGAAAATGGCAGAATTACATTAATGTTTTGTGCATTTCAAGAACCGCCCTTAATTATGCGTTTGTATGGACAAGGATACACCATTTTACCCAATTCAAAAGACTGGGATGAGGTTTATTCTTATTTTTCTCCCACACCAGGAACACGTCAAATTATAGTTGCAGATATTGACAGAGTACAAGGTTCTTGTGGTTTTGGAGTGCCATTATATGAATATCAAGGACAAAGACAAAGATTAATTGATTGGGCTAGTAAAAAAGGAGAAGAAGGGCTTAAAGAATATCAATATAAAAATAATTTACAAAGTATAGATGGTTTAACTACACCCTTACAAGAACAATGGCAATAATTATTAGAACAGCAACACAAGATGATGAGCCTTTTCTGTGGCAAATGTTGTATGAAGCTGCACATTTACAAGCAGAAAATAAAACAGTTGAAGATGCCATGAATCATCCTGAATTATTCAAATATGTGAAAAATTGGAATGCAGAAGATGAGTTAGGATGTATAGCAACTTTATTTTATGATCAGCCAGTTGGTGCGGCTTGGTTGCGTTTGTTTACCAGTGAAAATAAAGGTTATGGTTATATCAATGATCAAATTCCAGAATTAGCTGTTGCTGTTTTACCAGAATATAGAAATAAAGGCATTGGCACACACTTACTTCACCATTTAATCTGTTTAGCTAAATTTTCTTATCCTGCTATCTCCCTAAGTATAAGAGATTCAAATCCTGCGGTTAATTTCTATAAAAGATTTGGTTGGCAAGTTGTAACAGATAGCGAAATTATTAACCGAGTTGGTGAATACTCAGTTACTATGAAATTAGATTTAGCATAAATATGAATTATCAAATTGTTAACCAATTAACTGAGAAACAAATTTTAGAGTTAGTCGAATTGTACAAAAATGAATTTTGGAGTAATAAACGTAATTATACAGGTGTAGAAAAAATGCTAGAAAAGTCCGATATTATCGTGGCTTTTGTAGATGAAAATCAACAATTAATTGCTTTTGCTCGCGTGTTGACAGATTTCGTTTATCGCGCAACTATATATGATGTAATTGTCAAACCAACTCATAGAAAAATTGGTTTAGGGGCAAAATTATTAGATACAGTGGTAAATCATCCTGATTTAAAAAATGTAGAAGTAATTGCCCTTTATTGTCTACCAAAAATGATTCCTTTTTATGAACGTTGGGAGTTTATAAATGTTGTTGAAAGAACAAACTTAATGTACAAATTTAACCAAGTACCAAAGGAGTTTATTAATGATAATTAATCCTGAAAATGTGCCTAGTCGTAGCACTTCCACTTACCCGGATGAGTTTAAATCTATAGTTTTAGGTAGAGTCAAACAAGCAATAGGAAATGCTGCGGGGCTAAAAAACTTTGGGGTGAATTTAGTAACACTTGCACCAGGTAGTTGTTCAGCTTTGAGGCATTGGCACACTAAACAAGATGAATTTATTTATATTATTCAAGGTGAAGCAACTTTAGTTACAAATGCAGGTGAAGAAGTTTTAAAATCGGGAATGATGGCAGCTTTTCCCGCAGGTGAAGAAAACGGACATCAGTTAATTAATAAATCACAGTCAGAAGTAATTTATTTAGAAGTGGGAGATAGAACAGAAAATGATGAAGTTTATTATCCTGACAATGATTTAATTGCTAAAACTAATCCAGAGGGAAAGTATTACTTTACCCATAAAAATGGCGATTTATATTAATGAAATCTAGGAGTAATGAGATGAATAAATCTATTGAAGAAATTTACAATTTTCTCCAGATAACTCCTAAAATTGCTACTGCTGGACAACCAAGTATTGACCAATTTTCAGAGATTCAAAAGTCGGAATATCAAGTAGTTTTGAGTTTATTACCCACAGAATCAACTCATTATCTCCCAGAAGAAAAACAAATTGTAGAATCTTTAGGAATGGAATATATTAATATTCCAGTAATGTGGGAGAATCCCACTTTAGCAGATTTACAAAAGTTTTTTCAGGTGATGGAAGCAAATCAGGATAAAAATATTTTTGTTCATTGTGCTGCTAATATGAGAGTTTCGGCTTTTATGTATCTTTATCGCTGTTTAAAAGAGGGAATGAATGAAGAGGAAGCAAAAATAGATTTAGAGAAAATTTGGCTTCCTAATCAAGTTTGGCAAAAATTTATAGATGTAGCAATGGCAAATGCAACATGATTTAAGTGATAAATTGAAAATCAAAATCTGAGTTAAATTGAGACAGAAAATTTTGAGTTAATTCTTCTACAGTGTTTTGACTACAACCAACAGGAAGATTTAAACCTAATGTGAATTTTAAAGTATGATTGATTTTTTCAATTCCTGTTTGTGGTCTGACGAAAATATCCAAATGTTCTAGTTGAATAACTAAACCAATGGTGTAACCTTCTAATATTCCTGCATATTTTTCTAGTTGATTTTCGTCTTCATTACTAGCTGTGAGAATTAAAAACACATCTGAATTTTGATATAAATCAAATGGTGTAAATAAAGATTGCCAACTCCCAGCTAGTTCCGCACCTCTAAAAAATTCTTGCTTGAGTATTTCCCCTGTTGAACGGGTGACATTACGCGCAGTATTTTGACATGGTGGGATAGATGTAATTATGGGTAGTAAATCACGAGGTAATTGGATTTGATATTGTTGACTGGAAGTAGTTAAAGTTATGGGTTTCTGCCAATTATGTTGTTTAATTAATTGGAAAAAATTAACTAGCAAATCATCAGGATTTGTGTGATAATCAGCAATAAATGTACAACTCCAAGCCGCTAATAATGCCCAGGAAAAACCCCCAATAAATCCCCACGAATTACCATAAATACGGCGTTGTTTTGCCCATGCGCGTACTGCACGTAATAGCCAACGATAGGCATTTAATGGTACATATTTTTGCACTGTTTCGATAATTAAATCTGCTTCCCAACAACCAATAATTGCTTTTAAACTATTGGTTTCAAAATTATCAATACTTTGCAAACCTAACTCTAGATTTTCACATTTTGCGTAAAGTAAATCTAGCGATATGCCCTCAATTTGCAAGCGTAAAACAGGCACACGCGCATCTAATACTAATTGTGAGCGATCGCCTACGGCGGGCGTTTCGCCATCGCTGAAAGCGGGTGTTCCGCCATCGCATAATCCCTGTAAACACTGCTTGACATTTTGTAAAAATCCTTCACCATCCAGATATAAAGGAATTAAACAAACTGCATCCACATCACTCTGGGAAGTTTCCACACCCAAACGCGCAGAACCTAATAAATGTAATGATGCAGAAAAACCTAAACATTCTGTACAAGCTTGTTTAACTATTTCGACAATGATTTCTCTTTGTACCTTTTCTGCTGGTGTCAGTTTAGGTTCTAATTTATTAATAATTTGCATCAACTCTATAGAAGGATCAGAATTGATTTGTTGTTGATTTCCTTCCCCAAAATATACAATCTGTTTAACCTCAAAAGGTTGATTTCCTTGACGACTAATTAAAGCAATAGAATCTACAGTAAAACTCACAGGAGTCCAAGGAGGTAACTCAGAAAAAGCTACTGCTGCATTGGAAAATTGTCCCACACTTAAATGTGGTGTAAAACCATGTTCTGATTTTTGACTTTGTTCATCACATTGGGGAAATACACTTTGTAAAATTGCTTGTAAATCATGTAAAGCTGTTGCAGGTTCACACACAGGACGTAACCAAGCTGTAGCATTTTTACGATGGGTAAATGTAGAAAATTCTGTGAGGGTAATTGTAAAAGGTTGGAGTTTAGCTAATGCTGGTTTAATGATTTCTACAGCTTGTGCAAAATAATTTTCTGGTAAAAAACCATAAATCAAATTAATATGTGGCATCCACCGAAAAAACCGCGAATCATAACGCTTTCTAATTGCTTGAATCGGTGGTAAAATTTCCTCTGGGGGAATAATCACAATTGCACTTTGATAAATTGGTTTTGTGGTAGTTAATACAGAATTATCCGCAGTTTCCACAGATTCTAAAACAGCACAAATACCAAAATGATCCGAAGCATAAAGCCTTCCTTCTGTTCCGTCTATGGGTTCACAAGCAAATAAATTAATTGATTTTTCTGACCAAAAATTATTTTGATTTCTCAATGTAATTCGGTCAAATCTGCACGGTTCTCCTTGAACACTCATTAATGCAGCTAAGGGGTTAATTCTGGGATCAAATGTATATCCTGGTAAATCAGGATGCAGCTTTGTCCAAATATCAATAAATCCATTAGATGTTAATACTTCCGTTTCTTCATCTCCCCTAATATTGAAGTCACCAATAATTAAACTTGTGCCTGGTTGCTGTTGTAAATAATCAATAGTTTTAATCAATTGTTTCTGGCGTTTTTCTACTGCATTTTGAGCATAATCACTGGGTAAATGTACCACAGCTAAATTTAACCATTGATGATTAATTTGCCAACTTCCTACTAGAACCCGTTTATGTGCAGAAAATTGATATTCGACCAATATAAATGGTAAACGAGACAACAATAAATTGGTGTATTGTTGAATATTCTCTCCTGTGGGAGATTCAGAAATGTAGTAGTTATTAACCCATTCCTGAGACAAGAAAAAATTAAGAATATTAGGGGTAACTTCTTGGATAGCGATAATATCAGCATCACATTGTTTTAAATGTTCAGAAATTGCGGGTAGTCTTTTTGCAGTTTGAATTTTACTAGCATCGTAAAGGTCAAATAAAATATTCCAACTAGCAATTTTTAAACTTTTTAAGTTTAAATTAGTTGGTAATTCTTGATTAACTACCCAACCTTGAAGATCATATTTGTACACAGGTCTTAGTGAAAATTGTGCTGTATTATTTGCCATTTCATTAATTTGATTAGTGTTGGTTTCTTCTGTATTTTGATTTTGCCATGCAGCCGCAGGTAGTTGACCTTGGGAAATCAAGTCTAAATGTTGTTCTCTATCCCAAACAATCACCTCTCCACAACGAATATAACGAACTCGGTGCCAAGGAATATCACTATCTGTTATCCATTGGGTGAGGGGTTTTTCTCTGATTCCAGATGTAGCAATGCGGTCTTGAAAACCCACAGTAAAAGCGTGACGATTTAAGCGATAATCCCAGATAATGCGATCGCACACTTCCCGACTAGTGGCCATTTTCTGTTTTTCTGTTTTTGACATCTTCTTATCCTCCTATGTCTACTCAACTACCCAGTTAACTTGATGTGCTTCAGTAATATTCGGTACTTCTAAACGGTTTCGCATTCGATAAATTACCTTTTCAGGAACTTTTGCGATGCGAGTGTGGTTTCTTCGTAGCAACTCCTCCCAAGAGGTTTCTAAATACACAATTTGAATATTGGCTTGATAACCAGCGAATAGACGAATTAAACCCCCTCGGATTTGACTACTCAGATTTGTCGCATTCCACACAAAACCCTGATTTTTTCGCATATATTCTTTAGCTAAAGCTTTTGCAGCATTTACCACCATACCCTGATCATCTTCGGGATCAACATTCATTTTTTTTCTAATTTCATCTAAAGAAATTACTTCCCAATCAGGTAAATTTTTACTAATCCAAGTATCTTTTCCCGCACCTGGTAAACCAGACATCATTACTACGTGAAATTGTGTATCATCATAAGCTGCATAATGGGGATCTCTATCTTCTTTTTGAAAATAAATAAACCGACTATGACCAGATGGAAAAATTTTCGGTTTTTCAAAACATTCGTTTTCTTGACAAAATTCTCTAAAAAAATCAATCCTTTCTAACAATTGTTTTTGGTCATCACAATATCTTCCTTTCACATCAGCTTCAGCTAATAAACTTAACAAATCACAGCGAATAATTTGACTAGCTTTAATTACTGCTTTTTCTGGATTGCTTTTATCCCAAAACCAAAGAGGTAAACCACCATATTTTACTAAAGCAATAATCGCTTCTCTTTCTACTAAAGGTACATTTAAATCCCAAAGAATTTGTTGAGTCATTTTTGCACCTTGTAAAACATGACCTTTAGATGAAATTCCCCCATCTTCAGCAATTTCTGTTGAGATAGGTTTAGCTACATCATGTAATAAAGCCGCAGCAAATAAAATAGATTGTTCTCTATTTGGTAATGCTTGCCATTGAGGTAAATTAATTAATGCCTCACACACCATTTTTGTATGAATCAAAACATTACCCTCAGCATGATAACGCGGATCTTGAGCACATTCAGCCAGAGATTTTAACCAATCAAATTTATTTTCTAAAGCTGTCCAATTAATTGATAAATTATCTTGGCTTGGACAATAGGGAAAAGTCCAATCATTAGATTTTATCGAAGTATTCATTTTTTAGCATCTCCTAAATTTTTAAAATTTGCCCCTTTACTGCTTCTAAATTTGCAAAAAGGCTAAGAGTTAGTTAAATAAAAAATCACAATTAAATCTATGATAAGATTAGAAGATAGGAGTAGAAGATAAAAACAATAAAACCTCCTATCCTCCTGCCTCCTGCCTCCTGCCTCCTGCCTCCTGCCTCCTGCCTCCTGCCTCCT
>DATGXB010000095.1:0-8084 GCA_035299225.1 Nostocaceae cyanobacterium
CCTCCTGCCCCCTGCCTCCTGCCTCCTGCCTCCTGCCCCCCGCCCCCTGCCCCCTGCCTCTTTCTCACATCTGTCCCAACATTTTATGAGTTTGGGGAATAACTCGCACCTGCTTAGTAATAGACTTCATTAAAGCCTGCCATTCTAAAACTTGATGGGGGTCTGGGGGTGTCACAGGTACTTGATCAAATTGGTCAAATTCTGCTAAAGGTGTAACTGGTTGCAGAAATATGGGAACTTCCTGACTAATATCAGCAACTAACAAGGCTGCACGTTTCAACTCACCAGGGTCAGTATTTTTAGAAATAATTATCTTGACAAAAACCTCTACCTGTGCATCAAAACACATTTGTAAAAATTTTTGATGTTCTGGCCAATAACTTTCGCCACTCACACTAGGTAACTTTAGATCCATGCCTACAGAGTCCAAGTAGGGAAGGATCATAGCTAGTTGTTCTGGCCGATGTCCGCCAGTTTCCAGGTAAATAGGCAGATTAGCGATCGCTCGTAATTCAGGGAGAAATTCAGCTAAAAAAGAAGCATGGAGTAATGGTTCACCACCGGTTAAGCTAATGCTATCGTGTAGAAGGGGTTGATTGTGTTTTTGCACCCATTCTATTAATAAATCTAAAGAGACAGGGTTCGGATGAATTTCAAAATTTCTTAATCCAGGGGATAATTCAACTCTACAGGTAGGAGGTGCATACCAAGTATTGGCACTATCACAAAAGTGACAACGTAAATCACAAAGGGCAAAGCGAATAAAAATTTGGCGTGTCCCGACATTGAGACCTTCCCCTTGAATAGCTGAAAAGACTTCAACCAGGCGTGCGGTAGGTTTAACTGTAGTTTTAGCAATCATGTATGTGGTGATAGCAGCGCGATCGCGCCTTGTCTGACAGCAGTTTTTTTGATCTGCTACTTCTATAGTAACCCTGTACCATTCATAAGCTAATCTTTACCAATTTATCATCAAGTCAAGTAATTTTTTAGGACAAAATAAATAATGTTTGGCAGATTAAATCATTAAGATGGCAATTAAAGTACATAGCTTCATGAGTAGCCAACCTAAAGAGGCAAACTTTCCAATTACTTACCTTAATGACACAGCAATAGTGCAAGTGTCAACACGGTTGAGTGTGCTTGAGGCTGTAGTCTTTAAGCAAACTTGCCAAGACTTAACCGCCACTACTTCACCTCCTAGTCAAATTATTATTGACTTTCAACAAACTATTTTTATGGATAGTAGCGGCATAGGTGCTTTGGTAAGTAATTTTAAGACGACTCAGGAGAAAGGAATTACTTTCACACTGCGAAATGTTACCCCCCAAGTAATGGCAGTGTTGAATCTAACAGGACTAGATCAAGTTTTTTCCATCGAGTCAGTTAATAGTGTATCCTCAACTGAGAACAATGATCATGTAGATACACGGAAAAATTCCGCCCGCAAAGTCGAACCATTACCCCAAACCCATCCCTCTGTGGCATCGTGGACAAAAAGGGTAATTGATATTGTGGGAGCATTAGTAGGTTTAGTTATTACAGCATTTTTATTTATTCCTATAGCGATCGCCATTCAAATTGACGATCCTGGGCCAATCTTATTTCGGCAAATTCGCTGCGGTTGGATGGGTAAGCAGTTTTATATCTGGAAATTTCGTTCCATGTGTGTAGATGCTGAAGCGAAAAAAGCTTTAGTAAAAAACCAAGCCGAAGGAGCATTTTTCAAAAACGATAACGATCCAAGAATTACCAAAGTAGGGCGCTTTTTACGTCGTACCAGTTTAGATGAATTTCCTCAATTTTGGAATGTCCTCAAAGGTGAAATGAGTTTAGTCGGTACTAGACCACCTACACCTGATGAAGTGGAACGCTATGAAGTACCAGAATGGCAACGCTTAGATGTTAGACCTGGTATGACCGGCGAATGGCAAGTAAATGGACGCTCTAAAATTCGCAGTTTTGAGGATGTAATTCAGCTAGATTTACAGTATCAAAAAAATTGGAGCTTACTTTACGATTTAAAGTTGATTTTAAAAACTGTAACCATTCTGTTTAACAAAAACAGTGGTGCTGTTTAATGTAGGACATAAAGTTTAGGGTGTAGGCTTCGCTGTGAGCTTTAGCCAAATAAGTGTGGGGAAAAGGGATAAAGAGAATACTTACTCTGCCCTTCTTCCTCTCTCAAAATATGCTTTTACTGCTTGGAAACAAAATAATTTCAACAAAATGTTTTTACAACAGGGAACACTTCGACTGCGCTCAGTGCGGTGCTCTTAACGGGGGTGAACCGCTTTTAAAATAAGTCCTTTTGATTAAAGTTTGTACTCCATTTACTTGAAACGTGCTGTAATTTCAATCAAATATTTTTAATTAATCAACTCAATATATAAGTTTATACTTTTACCTCGAAAAATCACTTAAATTAATTGTTTGTATATTATAGTTTATTTTAGCAGAAATACTAATACTTAAGTAATTTCCCTAGTCTTGTTTAAAAAGCTGTAATCAATAATTACTGAAATTTTCTACAAAAGTCCTGGCATATAAAGAATATCCAGCAACAATAATGTAGTATAAGCTTTGAGGTGTCAAAAGCTAAAAAAGCAATAGCTTGATTTCAGCAACTAAATCCAGGGCGCTTTGACTAATTTGTGTTATGCGGATTTTAATTTACTCCTACAATTACCACCCCGAACCAATAGGTATCGCTCCGTTAATGACAGAATTAGCAGAGGGACTGGTGAAGCGTGGACACCAGGTAAGGGTTGTAACAGCAATGCCTAATTATCCCCAAAGGCAAATTTACCCAGACTACCAAGGGAAATTGTATTTAACTGAATATCGCAACGGGGTGCAAATTCAACGTAGTTATGTTTGGATTCGTCCCCAACCTAATCTATTAGATCGGATGTTGTTAGATGCCAGCTTTGTAATTACCAGTCTTTTACCTGCTTTTAGAGGCTGGAAACCAGATGTAATTCTTTCTACCTCTCCATCTTTACCAGTATGTGTACCAGCTGCTTTATTATCATGGTTACGTAGCTGCCCTGTAATTTTAAATTTACAAGATATTTTACCAGAAGCCGCTATTCATGTAGGTTTATTAAAGAATAAATTGCTAATCAAAGTATTTACAGCATTAGAAAAATTTGCTTATTTTTCAGCCAATAAAATTAGTGTTATTACTGATGGATTTGTAGAAAATTTACTATCTAAAGGTGTGCCAGCCGAGAAAATTGTACAAATTCCCAACTGGGTAGATATAAACTTTATCCGCCCTTTACCAAAAAATGATAATCCTTTTCGGACTACTCATAACTTAGAGGGTAAATTTGTAGTTTTATATTCTGGTAATATTGCTCTCACCCAAGGTTTAGAAACAGTAGTCAAAGCTGCGGCTTTAGTGAGAGATGTATCAGATATTGCCTTTGTGATTGTGGGAGAGGATAAAGGCTTACAGCGATTACAACAACATTGTTTAAATTTAGGGGCAGATAATGTTTTATTGCTGCCATTCCAACCCCGTCAAGATTTGCCGCAAATGTTAGCAGCTGCGGATGTGGGTTTAGTGGTGCAAAAGAAAAATGTGATTTCTTTTAATATGCCCTCGAAAATCCAAGTTCTACTAGCAAGTGGCAGTGCAATAGTTGGGTCTGTGCCTGATAATGGAACAGCAGCGAGGGCGATTCAACAGAGTGGTGGGGGTGTGATTGTTCCACCAGAAGACCCCCAAGCCTTAGCCACAGCAATTTTAGATTTGTACCACAACCCGGAAAAAGTCAAGCAATTAGGTGAGAAGAGTCGGCACTATGCTGTAGAAAATTATGCCTTTGAACAGGCTTTGAATCAATATGAGTTGTTATGCTGTTCATTAACTGCCCAAGGGGGAACGGCTGAACCGCTTATAGTTTCTCAACAGGATGTTCAGGAGCGATCGCTCTTTCGGTAGACTAGTGCAAGAAGGCAGGAGGCAGGAGGCAGGAGGCAGGAGGCAGGAGGTAAGAAGGTTGATTTGACTGGCGTTTGAGCCTTATTTCATTGGATAGTTATTTTCGCCAAGCTGCACTAGTGCAAGAAGGCAGGGCAACAGAGGGAAAAAATTTTATATTTTAGATTAATTAATTTATCTTCGTGATACTAAGTTTATTTAATTGTCCCATAAACAGTAATTTTTTGTTAGTATCAAAAAAACCCATCTAATTAAATTTAGTTCAATTGTTTATAGATTGTAAATAAATTGAACAAATTGTTACAAGAGGAAAAAATCATCTGAGGTTGAATGACTGATTACTTCCCAGGAAATTTCCCATTAAAATCTGCCCCACTGACTACAACCCAAGTCAGTAGCCCTATGACAGAAACAGAAGAGTTAAGCGGAAAATTAGCAAAAACCATTGCTGAAGCTGCATCAGACCGGAAAGCAGGGGAAATAGTGCTGTTGAAAGTGACAGACGTTTCCTATCTATCTGACTACTTTGTGATGTTGACTGGCTATTCACGGGTACAAGTGAGAGCGATCGCTGATGCCATAGAAGATAAAGTACAGGAACAATGGCACAGAAAACCCTTGAGGACAGAAGGAAAAACCGAAGGAAGTTGGGTATTACAGGATTATGGTGATGTGATTGTTCACATTATGATGCCCAAAGAAAGAGAATTTTATAACTTAGAAGCGTTTTGGGGTCATGCAGAACGCATTACACTACCAAATGCTGATGATGGTGGGGATAAGGCAAAATGATGAGATCATCGCTAGAAAACTGTCCAGTTCCCCTAGAACAACAACCACTCAACGAGTACGAAGAGCTAAAAAATTCTTGGTTGTTCCGCGATAGTATAGCCTCTTGGCGCGATTATCTCACAAAAATATTTTGGATTTGGGGTTGGTCGGGGCTAATAGCCGCACCAGTAGCAGCAGCCAGCTTTCCACCCCATAAATATCTAGCTCATTTTATTTTATCTTCAGCCGCAGGGGCCAGCGTCGGTGTCATCTTAGTCTTACTAAGATTGTATTTAGGCTGGTTTTACATTAGCGATCGCCTGCACAGCAGTACAGTATTTTATGAAGAGTCCGGTTGGTATGATGGGCAAACCTGGAGTAAACCGCCAGAAATCATCAACCGCGATCGCTTAATTGTCACCTACGAAATTAAACCCATACTCCAAAGGTTACAAATTACCTTTGCCACCTTGGCGGGATTGTTTCTTACTGGTACTATATTTTGGCATTTGTTTTAACTTAGTCATTAGTCATTGGTCATTAGTCATTAGTCAAAACCACTAAATAACCCCCTAATGACCAAAAAGACCGAAAACTGTCGGGGTGGGTTTAGCCATTAGTTTTGGTGACATACCAATAATTAATGATGCCCCAAACCCCCCTGATCAACCGATAATTACAGCCCGTTTCAGGTAAATGAGGTACAAATTTCGGGAACAAACCCTTATACAAAGAAAGTTTTAACTCTGTTCCCTGCACTGCACGCTCGCGCAGTCGAAGTGTTCCCTGTTCCCTGTTCCCGGCTGTAAAACCAAACAACTAACTATAAGGTAATAATATCAACCCATGACAATGGGAAAAAGAACACAAGCCGCAGCCTTAGAAGTAAGATTACTGCGAGAAGGAATTATTGAATCTCGGCATATAGTCCAAGCCGTGGTATGCGACGAGAGGGGAAGAGTCTTATCTGTGGCGGGTAATGCTGAAACAGCCACCTTTGTCCGTTCCGCCCTCAAACCCTTTCAAGCCCTGGCCGTCACCACCACCGGCACATTAGAAAGATTTGACTTGAGTGATAAGGACTTAGCTATTATCACCAGTTCCCACAAAGCCAGCATGGAACAAGTCCGGCAAGTCTTTAATATTTTGTGGCGCTCTGATATAGATCCGACAGCTTTACAATGTCCCGTACCAGCAGGAAAGCGTAGCCCTTTAGAGTACAACTGTTCTGGTAAACACGCCGGAATGTTAGCCGTTTGTCAACAACGCCACTGGCCGATTAACAACTATTTAGAACGTAAACACCCAGTTCAGCAATTAATCTTAACCAAGATAGCCGAATTGCTGCGGATGCCTGCTGAAGAATTTATTGGCGTACATGATGACTGTGGCGCACCCACTTATTTAATGCAAATCGGTCAAATAGCTTCCTTATATGCCATTCTCGCCTCTAGCAATAATGTAGACATGGAACGTATTGTTAGGGCAATGAATCATCATCCTGTGATGGTAGCAGGGGAAGGAGAATTTGACACGGAATTAATGCAACTCACACCAGGGGAGTTAGTGAGTAAATCCGGGGCTGAAGGTGTGCAATGTATTGGTAGATTAGGGGAAGGGATGGGATTAACCATCAAAGTGATAGATGGAGCAAAACGCGCCAAATACGCGGCTGCTATTTATTTATTGCAAAGAATGGGTTGGATTAGTCCCAGCGTGGCGGAAAATCTCTCCGAGAAGTTCATGAACCTGGGAAAATACAAGCGTTTAGAGGTAATTGGAGAATTATCATTTTTATAGTTGACAAACCCAAAAGAGTGCGTTATATTAAAAGAGTGAAAGACGAAAGAGCAACGCGGGATAGAGCAGCCTGGTAGCTCGTCGGGCTCATAACCCGAAGGTCAGTGGTTCAAATCCACTTCCCGCCACCAAATGCTAAGACAAAACCCTGTAATCAAGAGATTGCAGGGTTTTGTTTTGATATATGACTTGTAATCGTATTACTTTTTAATAGGGCATATTTGATGATATCTTTCATACCAAACTGTGAAAAAATGGTGCTGTATTCTCACTCCCCATATTCTTTCATTAGTACCCAACCTAAACCTAAACAAAACTTCAAATTGTGAAAATATTTCTAGCTCTTTCCAACGTTCTTGAGCTTCTTCACAAAGAGAATTTAGTTCTTGAGGTTTATTGAGGTGTCTTCTTTTTCCTGATGCACCATTATATGTTAGGTTTTCAACCTCTTGCCATGAGTTATTATGCAAAGATTGAAAATGAGGTTCTATGATTTCTAAGTATTCTTCGTCTTCCCATTTCCTTGGTTCACTCCAACTCCATACCCCCTCCTGATCAGCTTCAGAAACACACCATGAAAAATAATGGTTTTTATAATCATCAGCATCAACACTTCTTGGTACTTTTGCCAAATCAGGTTTCGCTGTAGACCGAACTAACTTACTTGAGATTTCAACATTTTTCGCTAATCTAGCGTTCTGTTGTTGTTTTTTCAGTGCTTTCTCATTTTGGCGTTTAATTCGCTCTTCTTTTTTACTCATCTTCTTCTGGTTCATTCCAAATTCCAGAATGATATTCAAAAATTGCATCTCTAGTTATTTCGTTTTTACAAATTGCCATAGGTGGTAAATCACCTCTAGCATTTATCCAAGGATATTCTTGATGATTAATATCACTAAGTTGCTGTGCTGTATAACCTCCATAAAAATCTAGTACCTTGTCTATATTCTCTTTTTCACTGTCTGTAAGTAAATCGCTATTTCCTTCAGCAAAAGATTCTGTATTTACCTTAAACTTTCCTTTATGAAGGTTATACAAATCTGGTACAACTGCTCCATTAGCCCAGGCTTCGATTCTTTCTTGAAATAACTCGGACTCATTCCATACTAAATTCCATGCTTGACTGTAGTAGACAAGTTTCTGAAGTTTCATTGCTGTCATTTCCCCTTGTTTTTCAAGGATATAACGAGCAACATCAAATACTGTAGCCATATTAGTTCCTCAAACACACTACTATTTACAGTTGATAATAAAATTACACTTCTATTTCATACTAGGCAATACTTTGTAATCATAATTATATCATACATAGTACCTTTGTACCATAAATTATCGGTGTATGTCAAGCTTTTCTTGCTAACCCTCAAAAATAATATCACTAAGATTTTCAGGATATAACAATTATTAAGCAGCTTTTATCATCAATACTTCGGACAATTTTTAGAACGAAGCCACAAAGCTTACAGCGTATGGAGTCTAGGAAATGTCGAATTAAATGCAACTCAGGTGTAGACCTGACTTTGATTTAATTATTGTTGGTAACTCAAAGCCCTAGAGGATA
>DATGXB010000096.1:0-7149 GCA_035299225.1 Nostocaceae cyanobacterium
CCTTTGAGGACGGCTTTTTGGTAGAATAGTGGAAACAGGCAGGGCATTGTCTGTTGGGCGAGATAGTGTAAGACAGTATGAAACTGCAACTGTTGTTTGAACCCAGAATCTCCGCACTTTTAGGGCGGGGAGTATGTCAAAGTTCTATTTTGCGTTCCCGGCTACCGGTGGGAATGGCAGCGATGAGTTTTTGGGTGTATTCTTTTTGTGGTGCGAGGTAAATGCTTTCTGCTGTGCCTTCTTCGACGATTTCCCCTTTGTTCATTACGAGGATGCGATCGCTCATAAATTTCACTACACTTAAATCATGAGAAATAAAAATATAGGTTAACTGCAATTCTTTCTGTAATTCCTTTAATAAATTCAATACCTGCGCCTGTACTGACACATCTAACGCCGAAACCGACTCATCACAAATAATAAACTTAGGATTTAAAGCTAAAGCACGAGCGACACAAATCCGTTGGCGCTGTCCACCAGAAAACTGATGCGGATAACGGTTCATGGCGCTGGCATCTAAACCAACTCTTTCTAAAAGTTCTATCGCTCGATTACGTCTTGCTGCCGGAGTTTCCCCCACTCCATGAATCTGCAACGGTTCCATAATGGCTTTACCTACACTCAATTTAGGGTTAAGTGCCCCAAACGGATTTTGAAAAATTATTTGCATATCCCGGCGGACTTGCTGCATTTCTTGATTTTTCAAATCGCTGATATTCACACCATTAAAAATTACTTGTCCGCTAGTGGGTTGAATTAATCTCAACAGAGTTTTACCCAAAGTGGTTTTACCGCAACCTGATTCCCCCACTAATCCCAAGGTTTCACCTGGATACACTTGGAAAGATACCCCATTCACCACCATATTGTAATGACTAGGAATCACTCCCCCAACCACTCCTCCCAAAACCATTTCCTTTAAAGCTGCGGCTACACCAGCAACACCCCTACCCCGTAAAGCTAAATTCTCTCCTCGATATTGAGAAGGAAAACCCACATACAAATCACGTACTTCTAATAATGGCCGTTTTTGGCTCAATTGTTGCCAGCGTTGTTCCAATACCTCTAAACTCACTTCTAAAGGCTTTTCGGGATTTTTCGGGGTAATCACAACATCATCATTCCCCACCTCTTCCACACTCATATAGTCAGACACAGTTAACAGCTTTTCAGCCCGGCGCTTTAAACTGGGACGACAAGCTATTAAACCTTTAGTATAAGGATGTTTAGGACTGCTAAAAATTTCCTCTACAGTACCAGCTTCCACAATTTTTCCTCGATACATGACCGCCACTTGGTCAGCAACTTCCGCAATCAGTCCCAAGTCATGACTAATAAAAATCATGGACATTTGGCGATTTTGTTGTAGTTCCCGCATTAACTCAATAATTGTGGCTTGGACGGTAACATCTAAAGCGGTAGTAGGTTCATCAGCAATTAATAAAGCGGGGTTACAGGAAATAGCCATCGCTATCATGATCCGTTGCAGCTGTCCCCCGGAAAGTTGATGCGGATAACGTTTTAATATTCCTTGTTTATGTTCTTGGACTAATTGCCCTAATTTTGGGCTATTTGGTGTGTGAGAGTATTTATCTATATAGATTTGTTGGATTTTTTCATCACTGGGTAATAATTTTACCTCTTGCAAACGAGCGATCGCTATTTTTTCCGCCTCTGGTAATGTCACATTCTGATGACGCATAATCGCTTCCGTCAACTGAAACCCAATATCGTAAACTGGGTTTAAAGAACTCATTGGTTCTTGAAAAATCATCGCAATATCTCCACCCCGATATAACTGCATCTCTTCGGGAGATAAAGCTGATAAATTGATTGGTTGAGCATTTTCCTGGGGACTAAACCAAATTTCCCCTTCTGTCACCATGCCTGGATGCTGTACCAAACCCATCACCGCTAACGCTGTAACAGACTTACCACTCCCCGACTCCCCCACAATCCCTAGAGTTTCACCCCGTTGCAACTGAAAGTTAATGCCCTTAACCGCCTTAACCTGGCTACCATCACCAAAAAATTCAACTTTTAAATTTTTAACTTCTAAAATATTTGCTTGCATAGGACTGGGGTGTGTCTTTTAACTATATGAACTGTATTATTACAGAAGTTTTTTATTTCTGTTCAATTTAAACTCTTACCAGTCATTCATTTTAGCGGTTGTTACCCTTTTGAACAACAACCCCACACCCCACCCCCAAAAGTCAGAGATAATTAAGTAATGAGGCAGAATTAATTACACAACTTATTTCCTTGTTCCCTACACCGCACTGAGCGCGGTCGAAGCGTTCCCTGTTCCCTTAATTTTGTACGACTAGTGCAGCATGGCGGAAATAATTATCCCGTTGAAAAACCTGAAAATTACTATTTGATCAACCTTCTTCCCTCCTGCCTCCTGCCTCCTGCCCCCTGCCTCCTTGCACTAGTTATAACTTAGGTAAAACCTCCGGTATTAACTGGGCAGGAATCTTAGACAAAGCTAAATTTTGTCCCTGTATTCCTAATTCAGTGTGAAAAGCCCGAATGATTTTAATAATATGGGAAAAAGTTGTTTGATAAGCCTCTGATTTCGGTTGTAAACCCTTGAAGGCTTGTAAATGGTTATCTAGTGCTGATTCCAAGTATTGAGAGATTGTCTTTTTATCCCCCTGAAAATATCTATCTGTTACCAATTGCTGATAAGCTAACCCTAAATTATTGTGAGTCACCAACAAATCAAAACTTACTGAACCATCCAGAGAATGAGCCAGTTGCAGAGCTTTCTGGTATGAATGAATACAAAGTTGTAAAAATTTATGTCGTTCCTGTTTAGGCATTTGTGGTAAATTAGCCAGATGCCAATAAGCAGTACCTAAATTATTTTCAGTAGCAGCGCAAGCACTAGGTAAATTAGACGGTGTGCGATATTTTAGAGCTTCGCGGTAGACATGAATCGCTAATTGTAGGTTTTCTACAGGTTGTTCATATTGAGCTAAATTCCAATAAGCCGTACCCACATTATTTTGAATCATCCCATATTTTAGGGGTTCTTCCTGGGGTTTGTAGTAAACTAGAGCTGATTGGTAGGATGCGATCGCCTTCTTTAAATGCTCCACTGGTTTACTATGTTGCCCTAAATGCCAGTAAGCAGTCCCCAAATTATTCTGACAAGCCGCATACTTCAACGGTTCTATTTTAGCCTTACGGTAGCGCAAAGCTTCCGTATAAGCATTTACAGCCTTTTGCCAATTTTCTACAGCATCACCGAAACGTGCTAAATCACCATAGGCAGTCCCTAAATTATTTTGTACCCGTGCATAAGTATCTGGTTGCACATCAGCAGCAATTAACTTTAAAGCCAATTGATAAAATTCAATTCCCTGTTCAATAGCCGCTTTACCATTTTCAGTATTTCCTGGAGTGCGGTGCAACATCCAATAAAGTGTCCCCAAATCATTTAAAATATCCGGCAATTGGGGAGATGTATCATCATAACTTACCGCTTCCTGATAAGCTAAAATCGCCACCATTAAATTTTCTAAAGTTGCCTGTCCCTGCTCAATTCTATTCCGGTATAAATTACCTAATTTCTGATAAGCAATCGCTAACTTTTCTCCAGATGCACTTTGATTATGTAAATCTTCTATTTCCTCAAGTAACTGTTGCGGCCGCCATGTTTCATCAGCATCATGAGTAATATTAGTATTAATCGTTGCCTTAATTAACTCTCTTAATTCCTTATTAATATAAGAAGAAAATGGTGGACTAGCTACACTTGCAACACCAGTAGACATAACTTTTGTTTCCGCCAGTTTTATTGGCATTTCTTTTTCTGTTGTTTGTAAAAAATCTTCATTTTCTACTAACTGCAAATCTTGAGAATTTTCTTCCTTAACTTCTTGTGAAATACTAGATTCATCCAAAATTGATTGCTCTATATTATCTATGTCTAAACTATATAAACTAGATAATGATTCTGGATAATCTCGCTGATCAATAGTAGGAGTTGGTTCACCAGCAAACACGAAAACACCAGTCCGAGAGTTCCAAAACCTTGGTGCTGACTGCTGAATAGCAGATAACCAGGGACGTGTTACCCAAAACACCAAACTAGATTCTAAAAAGCGACTAGACTCTTGATTAGCTAAATATTGTTCACTTAATCGCAGATAATGTAAAAATAACCTTTGTACAGCCACCGATTGTTTAGTTAGCAATTCCACACCCACAATTTGAAACGCAGGAATAGGTAAAGGAGAACCCGGAGAATCTTGGGAAGCTCCGACAATTGGAGGAGGGTAATTAGCTAACCATTGATTGATTTGCACAATCGGATTAGGATCACTTAAATTTAACCTTAAAGTGACCAGACGTGGATAAGCAGGAGTGCTAGTTGCCCCCTGATCCGGTCTTTGATATAATACCTGTCCTACAGGATAAGCTAAAGTAGAGTGTAACCTAGCAGCTACTTGATTTCTGAATTGTAAATCATCACATACCGCAAAAAAGATTTGTCTTCGTAAACCAAGACTAAGAGCAAGTTTTAGACGTTGATACACTTGCCGATTCCAAGCAAAATTATCTGTGTGTATAGTTTCATTCACATTCATGATGGTTAAACAGCAAAAAAACTGTTTATATCCCGATAAAAATACTCATCTAAGTTTTAATAGTAAAGTCTCATGTTCTGATTCTCCATCTAGATAGTTTTCTGCTCAGGAAAAATTAACTTTTTAGTCATGAGTATAAAAACAGTATATAATTATACCATTTAATTTTAATAATTTGATTTTAACAAAAAATAAAAAAATCAGGTTCTTCCATAAATTAGAACCTGGGGCAATAAAAGAATGAAGTTTTGTTAAAATTGTTTTGTTTAATTAAGCGAAGAAACAGAGAAAGCAACAAAAATCAAGCCACCAACTAAAATTGCAGCCGCAAGACCTAGAAAAATATAATTGCGCTGTTGTTGTGCTGTTGGGGGTTCAGCTTGGTAAACCTTGGGTTCTTTAGCAAAGTTATTGAGACGACCACCTTCTTCAGTTGTGTATGGCATGAAACTATTCCTTAAAATCTTATTCGTTTATCTTTACATAACTACTAGATACACTCTCTTAATCTTTACATAAATTGAATATTCGCTCTGATTTCGTCAAATTGTAGTATTGACAAATTGAATAAAATGTGTTTCAAATTACAGATGATTTGCTATACTAGTTAGTAGTTGAGTATCCCCCAAGATTAAATAATTTCAAGTTATGCAAAGAATATCTATAGAAAATTTTGGGCCTATCAGTAAATTTACAGCAGAAGTAAAAGACGTAATGCTGTTAATTGGACCCCAAGCAATCGGAAAAAGTACAATTAGTAAATTAATATTTCTCTTTAAATCTATCAAAGATGAAATTATGTCTTCCCTTGATTCTGATCCTCCTATTGAAACATTTGCACAGCCACTAGAAACTATTTTAAATCATATAAAAATAAATTTATTAAAAACTATGGTAATGGGACTAACGGATGATAGTTTTAGAATCGAATTTGAATATTCGCCTGATAAAAAAATAAGCATTTTCAATTCTTCAGATTATCTAGATATAAAATTATCTGATATTCTTTTTGATGAATTAAACTCTTTAATCCTAGAAATTATAAGTTACAAAATAATATATGCAAATCAACAAAAAACAAATCAAACATTAGAAAGTAAAATTGAGTTAAGGATACAAAAGCAATCAGATTTTATAAGATTTAAGCATCGTCTTAATCAAATATTTGAAGATATGCGTCCCACAGTATTTATACCTTCTGGTAGGAGTTTAATGTCTACATTATCACAACAACTTCAAAAAATAGAAAAAACCCAAAATATGGATTTTTTTACGAAATCTTTTGTTGAACGTATTACTTTATTAAAACCGTTTTTTATCAATGACATATATTCACAATATGTACAGGAAAAATTTTGGAGTAGCCTACCACAGGTAACAGGAGAATTTAGACAATCGGATTTTAATGATGTCAAAAAAGCATCTGATATAATTAAAAAGATATTAAAAGGAGTCTATAGACTTCAAGATAATGAGGAGAGAATTTATATAAATGATAATAAATTTGTTAGACTCCAAGACGCTTCTTCAGGACAGCAAGAATCTGTTTGGATTTTATTGCTGATATTTAAATATATTCTTGATCAAACTAGCATTTTCGTAGTTTTTGAAGAACCGGAAGCGCATCTTTATCCAGAAACCCAAAGTGATATAGTAGACTTAATTGGGTTATTAGCAAATGTCAATAATAACCAAATCATAATTACTACTCATAGTCCCTATATTTTATCTTCACTAAATAATCTTTTATATGCTTATCAAGTAGGAACAAAAAAACAAGATTCTGAGAGAGAAACTGTAGAAAAAATCGTCAATCAAAAAAGTTGGCTTGACCCCCGTCGGACTGCGGCTTATTTTATTGGTGAAAATTATTATGAATCAATCATAGATGAAGAATTACAATTAATTAAAGCCGAAAAAATAGATAGTGCATCTGGTATAATCAATGACAAGTTTAACCGCTTGTTTGATTTGGATGACTAACTGATGTGTAATGATTTTTTCCAAGAGAGTGAATGTAAAGAATTTTGTGATCAGAGAAAAACGATAGTTGCTAGAGATTCTGGTAACAAACAGGAATATAGAGTTACTAATCAAGCACAACAAGAAGTATGTAAAATTAGAGTAGATGGCTGTTTAATTAGAGATCAAGATGGTAAAAAATGTGATTTTTTAATTTTGTTCTGTGCATCTAAGTTAGCATTTTTTGTGGAACTTAAGGGACACTCATTAATAGAAGCAATTCAACAAATTAATGTTTCTGTTGATAAACTAAAACTAGAAATGCCAGATTTTACATTTTATGCGCGTATTGTACTAAATAGAACACCAACTCCAGATATAAACAGTTCTGATGAAATTAAACTTAGGAAAAAACTTAAAAAACTAAATAGTGATAATAATGTTAATAACCCACATTCCGCACCCAAACTGTCACAAGGCAAAAATATAGTGCATGAGAACTAATCAAAAGAACAAAAAGCAAGAACTTAATAAGAATTAGTAGCATTAAATCGAGTAACAGCTAATTAGCCCGACTATGACGTGC
>DATGXB010000097.1:0-33247 GCA_035299225.1 Nostocaceae cyanobacterium
GCTATTAGTTCCCATTGTTCCCAAGTTAGATTACTGGGGTATACTTTAGTCATTGGCTCACAGGGTGTTTTTTCTACAATTTCAGTTTAATCCTTGTGAGCTTTCCTACAACACCCCCCACTTTTAAAACATCCTCTAAGACCTGTTCTCATTGTGGTCACGTTCTAGAAAGTTTAGATTTATCAGTTAGAGAGTGGCGCTGTCCATCATGTCAGAAAGTTAATGGACGTGATGAAAATGCCACCATAAATATTTCAATGGTTGGGGCATCAACCATCGGGTTAGGCGATGTCAGACAGGCTTTGCCTGCAATTGCTGTTTGATCCCAGAATCCTCACGCCTTGAGGCTGGGGAGTATGTCAAGTTTAGCTGACATAATTTAGGGTAAGCTGTCTATTCCTCCTTGCAAGAGTTTTTATTATTGTAATTTGCAAATTAGAAATTTAACAGCATATTTAATTAAACTTACTTAAGTATTATCATTTTTAAATTTTATAAGAGATATTTATACTCATATTTTGAATTCCTCATTTTGATTCAATAACTTTTGTTAAGAAACTTTAAGCATTTTTACTGAAATAGTTTTAAAGGTATAGATATAATATTATTTATATGAGAAAAAAGTAAATTTTTATAAACAAGCACTCATAACTCTTTCATCTCCTTAGATATAAGTTTTTTTTCAAGAAACTTAAAGGAACTTAATAAATTCAATTAGGTGAAAACAAGCAATGAATTTTACTAATCAGCCAGATGAATTGCAAAAAAACATAGGCCATGAAAGTTTACTACACAGAATGATCAAAAAGATTAGGCGATCGCTTGATCTTCAAGAAATACTGACAACAGCAGTCTGTGAAGTACGCTCTTTTTTGGGTACGGATAGGGTAAAAATCTATCAATTTGCTGCTGATAGTAGTGGTGAAGTCATTGCCGAAGCGATTCATGAACAGCGTTTACCTTCATTATTAGGTTTACATTTCCCTGCCCATGATATTCCTCCAGAAGCCAGGGAGATGTTTTTGTTAGCCAGACAGCGCTCGATAGTGGATGTATCTAACAGGACAATTGGTGTATCTCCGTTGAAATCAGTAGAAACGGGATTAAACCTACCTACACAAAACATTAATTACCGACCAGTAGATCCTTGTCATATTCAATATTTACAGGCTATGGGTGTACACTCTTCCCTGGTAGTACCGATTTTAAAATATGACTTAAAAAACCAAGCTCCTAAACCGCAATTATGGGGTTTATTAGTCTCTCATCATAGTCAACCCCGGACATTTTTCAAACGAGAGTTAAGAGTAGTTCAACAAATAGCGGATCAATTAGCGATCGCTATTTCTCAGAGTAACCTGTTAACCGAAACTCGTGCTCAACAACAGCGAGAAGCCATAGTTAATCGCGTTAATATCCTCTTACACCAACTACCCACCATCGAGATTCAAAGAGCATTAGAAGAAACAATAGCCGCTTTTGATGGGATTGGGGGCAGGTTATATATAGAGCAAAGCGGGGTATTGTATCACTGGGGTGAACAGCCAAAACTACCCTATGAATCAGAAAATACAGTGATTGAACAGCATCCAGTATGGCAAAACTGGATGGCAGAATATAAAACAGGACAAATTTGGGCAGTCACAGACATTTATCAAGAAGAATATTTGCGAGTTTTAGCACTTGCTTTTCGTCCTACCAAGATTCGCGGCCTAATGGTTATTCCTCTACACCATCGAGAAAACTTAATTGGTGTATTGACTATTTTCCGCCAGGAAGTGGATCATGAAATTAAATGGGCTGGCCGATGTGACCAAAATCAGCGTCAAAGCTTACCCCGTCTTTCCTTTGAACTGTGGAGAGAAGAAAAAAAAGGTCAAGCACCAGAGTGGCTACCAGGAGAAATCACCCTAGCCCAAGCACTGGGACATAACTTTTCTCTGGCTATACACCAACAGCAAACATATCAACAAATTCAATTACTCAATCAGAATTTAGAACAACGAGTAAAAGAACAAACTGCCGAACTAGAAAAATCCTTACTACTGACTCAGGCAATCAAACAAGTTACAGAACACGTCCGTAAAACCCTGGATGTACATACAACTCTGCAAACCATAGTCCAAGAAGTTCGCTCTTTACTAAACTCCGACCGAGTATTGATTTACAGATTAGATGCTGATGGTAGTGGACAAGTAGTGGTTGAACAGGTCAATGGTAATTGGTCTTCAGTTTTAGACCAAGAAGCACCAGTAGGATGTTTTCCCGATGAATATGCTAGTCTTTTCTTCCGGGGTAGAATCAGAGCCATTAATAATGTGTGTACTGAGACATTGAGCGACTGCCATCGGGAATTCCTAGAAAGTATGCAAGTCAAAGCCAACTTAATTGTACCCATCAAAATGGGTGAGCATCTGTGGGGGTTATTAATTGCCCATCATTGCGAAGAACCTAGAAATTGGCAAGATGCAGAAATTAGCTTACTACAACAATTAGCAGACCAAGCAGCGATCGCCATTCAGCAAGCTCAACTGTATGAACAAAGCTGCATTGCCGAAATCAAAGCCAGAGCTAAAGCCGCCCAACTAGAACAAACCCTCTATGAACTGCAAGAAACCCAAACCAAATTAATTCATACCGAGAAAATGTCTGGTTTAGGGCAGTTAGTCGCAGGTGTAGCCCACGAAATTAACAACCCCGTTAACTTTATCTATGGCAACCTTTGTCATGCAAGCGACTATACAGAACAACTACTAGAAATTTTAACATTATATCAATCTCACTACCCAAACCCCAATCATCAAATTAAAGCCGCAATTGAAAGCATAGACTTTGATTTTTTGATTCAAGACCTACCAAAAATTATGACATCTATGCGGATAGGAGCAGATCGTATTCGCTCTATAGTTCTTTCATTACGTAACTTCTCCCGCTTAGATGAAGCAGAACACAAGTTAGTTAATATCCATGAAGGTATTGATAACACTCTATTAATTTTACAACATCGTCTCAAACCTAGTAATAACTCACCCAGTATAGAAATTATTAAAGACTATGGTAGTCTACCTAAAATAGAATGCTATGCCGGACAGATGAACCAAGTATTTATGAATGTCATTAACAATGCTATTGATGTACTGATTGAAGAAACCCAACAAAAGAGGCAATCCGGCCGGCATAATTATAAACCAGTAATCATAATTTCTACACGTCTTTCCTCAGAAGATTCTCGGTTATTAATTAGCATTTCCGATAATGGTCCCGGCATGGATGAAAATGTTAAAAAGCGAATCTTTGAACCATTTTTCACAACAAAACCAGTAGGAAAAGGAACAGGTTTAGGATTAGCCATCAGCTACCAAATTGTTGTAGAAAAACATCAAGGTATAATGGAATGTATATCAGAACCCGGTAAAGGTACAGAGTTTTGGATTGAGATTCCTGTGAAATTTTCAGATGTACTACTCTAGTATGAAGTAGTAAAAATAACTATCTATTTTCCCAAAGTTCACTCATCCGATAAAACCATCTTTACCTTATGTTGTACTCTCTCCGTTTGGATGATTGATTTTGGATTTGAGATTGTTCAATCCAAAATCTTAAAATCCAATGATGACTATTTACCTGATTGTTACAAAACTTCAATAAATTTGAACAAATGCTCATCAAAAATAAAACAGATATAGCCTTAATAATCGAGGCTGGCCATACTTGGCTGAACATTAATTTACAGGAAAAGTAAAGTTTAATTGCAATCAGCATCAACTCTTTTTCTCTATGTTATTCTAATAATTGAAGCTAAAGAAAACAGCTTCCCTGGCAGATATAACAGCTTGGTTTAAAAAGTAGAAACTAGTAAAGAGGTAAAAACGCTGTTTAATTCACATCTGTCTCGTCAACAAGCCACAGCACCCAACGCGAAAGCTAATATTCCCTCAAAATAAGTGAACTTAGGGGGCCATGTAACTGACTCATAACTTGTTGTTAAAGGTGATGGAAGTTAGTACAACCCCGGCTAGAATTAAGTAAGAGAGGGAAAAACCTAGCTAGTAGATGTTGGGTGTTGTTGTTTTGTAGGAAATCAGGGAGTTGTGAAACTAAAGTTCAAATTTCTTCAACAGAATAGTATTTTTGTACGAGTAGAGGTAAGCTGGTAGAAGTTAAACAGCGAGAGAGATAGAAAAATAGCATCTTATGTCAATAATTGCTCTGAGAGCATGGTATCTACAGGAATATGAGCCGATTTCAGAACTGGAGAAACGGACTCCTGATATTCGGCTGAGTAAAAAAAGCCTACTAAAATCAGCATTACGGGCGGATTTTTTAGAAGATAGTGACAAGATAAAAGCCTCAACTTGGTTTAGTCGCTATCTAGAAGGGGAAAATATAGAATTTTATATTGAGGGTAGCGGTGGTTATTGTGTGGCTAATATTGACTTAATTAGTCATGAAATTTATTTTACCAAACAGGCAGTTTTAGCGCAGTTAGAGCCAACTATTTTCTTCTGTTCCCAAACTGAGTACCCCCAAGCTAGTGATTTACTCAGAGAAGAATTACAAACAACCGTAGATAACCTCAACTTGCGATCGCGTCTCACTTTAACATTAATCACCTCCCAGCGTTCTAGTCATGGTACAATGCGGCTAAATCGGACGAGTATGCGAAAAATTCGCAAAAGCTTGTTATTTATTGCCGACACCACACCTATTATTAGTGTAGAAACGAAAGACAATATTAAACTAATTCCCAGCCCAGATGTTTGTGTAGAAATCGGCTACGCTATTCAGAGTAAGCGTACCGAACAAATTTTATTAGCACAAATGCAACGTCCAGAATTAGAGGGTAATTTAACTTTTGATTTGCCCACCCAGCAGATGCTCCAATTCTCTGATAGTAAAGAATTAAGTCAAATCCTCACCACCACAATTGAAGCTCAATTAGCCCGATTTAGATTATTTTATTAAAATTTAGCAAAATGATTTTGATTAATTCCAGGGATGGGGATTTTACCTATCCTTATTTTTTTACTCATCAAGCAGGGAAAATGAAAGCTTTATACCAATTAAAAATTAAAAGTCAAAAATTAGTAAAGCCAGATTTAAGTAATTAGGCAGAATTAATTACACAACTTATTTCCCTGCACCGCACTGAGCGCAGCCGAAGTGTTCCCTGTTCCCTTGCTTTATGTAGGAAATTAATTTTGCACAACTGCTTAACAAGGGTTTCTGAGTTTGGATATGTTGTAGAACCTTGGAAAATTGGTATTAATTATTAACGGTTGTACTTCATTTACCCGAAATGGGCTGTAAAATAAAGCATCTATCACAAATTGACCTTTATATAGTAAATTAAATAAAAAACATCAACTTTTTCAATGAAATCCTCAAAATAAATAACTTAAAAGCGTGATTATTCAATTTTTCTGGTCGTTACTGCTGTTTCTGTCAGTAACAAAAATTAGCTGGAACTATTATCAGGTCAATCACCGTCATAGCCGAAAGTTAAACCGGAGGAATTTTCCTCAACTTTGGTACATCTACTCTTTTTCCCGTCTATATACCCTTTTCAGATAGGGGTATCGTGGTTAACAATGGGTTGGATGTCTTTTAAATTATACTATCTATGCCCAGAACACCAAATGAATACGCCGTCCACTTACTCCTAGATAGTGGTCATCGGGAAGAAGTACGTTTTCCGACTATTCAGGACTTTCAAAAGTGGTATGCCAGCGAGCTTGTACCCAAATCTAGTTCGGATGATTTTATCAGCGTACCGATTAAAAATATTCAAGGGGAATATATGGTAGTGCGCCCCTCACGGGTGATTGCCATTCGAGTAGAACCAATTTTTAGTTCCAGTGTGGAAAGATTTAACTAATCAATGATGAAAAAAACTCTTGCTTTGCTTTCTTTGAGTCTGGGAATTGCTGTTATTAACCCACTTTGGGCGGCTGTTGCTCAAGCACCAAACCCCACACCCCCAGTAGTACCAACTAACCCGGAAACCTTACCGGCTTTAGTACCGGTTGAGGTCCCAACCAATTGCCAATCCCCAAGCTGCTTGGGTTGGGATGAACAGCTGTGGGGTGGAAAAGGGAAAAAAGGCGATCGCCAAGCTTTGTTAGCTTCTATTGACCAAAGTTTGAGTTACCTAGCCAAAGATAGTGCGATCGCTGCCTACCAAAACTATGCGATTCCAGGGATTACCCATGATCGTGTCCGTCGCAGTTTAATTAGGTTTCGGCAATTGGTGGTGCAGTCTAAATCACCCGCAGAATTGAAAAATGCGGTAAAGCGAGAGTTTGTCTTTTATCAGTCTGTAGGCAATGACGGCAAGGGAACTGTTAAGTTTACAGCTTATTATGAGCCTATTTATACTGCCAGTCGGGTCAAGACTTCTGCTTACAAATATCCTCTGTATCGTCTACCGTCGGATTTTGAGCAATGGGCTAAACCCCACCCCAAACGGATCGAATTAGAAGGAAAAGATGGTTTATTGGGGAATAAAAGCAAATTACGGGGCTTAGAAATTTTGTGGTTCCGCGATCGCCTGGACGCATACATGATCCACATCCAAGGTTCTGCCCAAATTAGATTAACTAATGGACAGAAAACCGCCGTTGGTTTTGCTGGAGGAACAGATTATCCTTGGACAAGTATCGGTAGAGAAATAGCTAAAGATGGCAAACTACCCCTACAAGGGCTAACTATGCCTAAAATAATTAGTTTCTTCCAGCAAAATCCCCAGGAATTAAATAATTACCTCCCCCGGTGGGAAAGGTTTGTATTCTTTAAAGAGACAAAAGATAGACCGGCTACAGGTAGTATTAATGTACCAATTACCCCAGAGCGTTCTATTGCCACAGATAAATCTTTGATGCCCCCTGGTGCACTAGCTTTAGTCAATACATCTTTACCCTATCCTGCGGGTAGGGGTAGATTACAATATCGAACCGTTAGCCGCTTTGTGTTGGATCAAGATACAGGTAGTGCTATCAAAGGGCCTGGCAGAGTAGATTACTTTATGGGAACAGGTAAAGTTGCAGGCGATCGCGCCGGTGTCACAGGCGGTAATGGCACTCTGTTCTATTTGCTACTTAAACAGTAAGAACAAGGGAACAGGGAACAGGGAACAGGGAATAGGGAACAGGGAATAAATTCATCTTTCCCCTCTCCCCCTGCCTCCTGCCTCCTGCCTCCTGCCTCCTGCCTCCTGCCTCCTGCCTCCTGCCTCCTACTTAATACGGAGGATAAGCAAAATCATCCTCGTCATCGTAAACATAAGAACTGTTAACGGCGGCCATTTCTGGTTTAGCTGCCTCCGTCTTGATTGACTCTTTCCCGAAATCCTTATATTCCTCAAACACCTTGCAAATCATTTCTGACTCAGGCGAATCAGCCGCAATCATATACTCCGTTAAAGTTGAGGCTGTAGGATGTTGAAAATCCACAGTTGAAGCCACCAAAGCGGTATTTGGTGGAGTACCTCTTTCTTCACATTCAATTATTGGACAAAAAATTCCATGAGCATGGAATAATGGGCCTTTTGGCGTTAAAGGTTTCTTTTGAAAACCTGCATAAGCCTTTTCTAATTCTGCGACAAACCCACTAGGTTTACCTTGTTGGTAATCAGAATAAGTCTTACTAAAACTTGCCCCAGATGCCCCATTCACAGTTAACCGTAGAGGTGATGAGTGTAAAAACTTTTTATCTTCTCCTACTAAAAAAACTAAATAGCGAGTAAATATTTTAAATTTAAGTTTGTCCGCTAAAAAAGAATCATAATTATCTTTAAGTGTGCCTAAACTAATTCCTGTTTCTCGATTTTTTACTGACAATGGGCCCCTGCGGACTATGACTAATCGGGGTGTTGTAGTGATAAATACTGGTTCTGTACCGGATTGAAAATCATACTCCAAGTGTTGCCAATGATCATCAGGTTGAAAATTCACGGTTTCCGCATTATCTAATTTAATCGCTAGACCATAGGGTTCAAGACCTTCTGGGCCATAGCGGGGATTAATCATCTGACACCAGGGCAGGTAATTAGATGGCGGTGCATTAAATTTTTCATCTTCAAAATCAAAGTTAGCAGATGCTTTCGTCATCATGGGTAAAGCGTCTTTATTTGTTACGTTTCTCTTTTGTACCATCTACCAAAGGGATCAGGCATATTCTGTAGTACATTTTAACAACTTCAGCTTATTCGTGCTGCCTGAATTAAACAGGTAAAAGTCTGCTAAAATAGCTACATAACCAACTATAAAAAGCTATTTAATAATTGGTGTTGCATAAGTGCGGGATGTTTCTGAGTGTAGAGACGTTCCTTGACGTTAATACAAGGGTTTTGAATGTATGCAAAATTGTTTTCATCCCCAAAATCAGCAACGCCTAATAATTTATTGTTGATGAATGGGGAAGAGGAAAAGCAGTTTCTCCCTTACCCCGATTTTGGACTGTTTACGCAATTAATAACGCAAAATAGCTGCTACAGTTGAATTGTTAGGCATTTGCTCCGGTTCTAAGGTGTAAACCGCACCACCATTTAACAGTGTGTGAATTGCGGCTAAGTCTAACACATCTACATCATCCGCTTCTGGTTCAGAGTGTACATCTACACCCATAGTTTCCGGTTCTACTTTACCCCATACTTGCTGACCCACCGATACAAATAAAGTATCAATTCGGTGATAATAAGCGGCAGGAACTACCTCTTTAACTTCATTTGTGGTTTGACCGGTACCGGCTAATTGCTGAAAAAGGGCGATCGCTTCCTGTTCTCGTTGGTGAAATAAAGGCTCAACAATTCGCCATGCTTCATCATGCAAGTCCTCTGGTTTAGTAACTTCAGGATTTCCCGATATCCGTTCTGGCATTAAATAAGGATAAGTATTAGCCTCTTTATACAACGGGAAAAGATATTCCACACCGGCTAAAACTAAAGGCGCATTTTCTCCCCTAATTTTTTCATGTAATGCCTCATCTACAACATGACAAAATTGTAAAATATGCGTTTGATGTTTATCTCTCTCTGGGCTTCCTTGTCCATGAAATTCACCCGGATGTTGAGCAGGATTAGCTGTTCCCCCTTTAGAAGTTGCCATGCGGAATTGTACACCTCCTTCATTCTCATCTTCCAACAAAGCCGTTTCTAAACTTTCCGGCATATTTTCTACTTCTATCTCATTAATACTATGGTGTGTACCTTGAAACAGTTTTACATCTTTTTGACTCAAAGCCAAAAGATAAAACTTACCATCATTATTAATTAAATGCAGTAATGGTTTAAGATGAAACTGCGAACCAACAACCACTAACTCCGGTAGGGTGACAGGTAAACAATAATAACGAAATAAATTTGCAGAAATGAAAATTGCCAAACCTTGATTTTGATGTTCCCAAAAATCATCTTTGTCTAATTCTCTGGCTGGAGCAAGTAAATTTAAAGCCTCAGTAGAACGGATTCCTGTTTGTTCTAAACGTTCCTCGGCAGCTTTAATTAAATTTTTGAATCGAATCGGATTTTGGCGAATTTCTGCCCCGGCTTTTTGTGTTGGCATATACAGAGAAATACAAGGAAATTGCGCCATTTCCACTAAATTTTTCAATTCATCAATAGATATTGTCATAAACTCACCATGTCTAGTATTTAAACCCAATAGATTTATTTCAAATCCTGACATGGTAAAGCTGCATCTTTCTTTTGATAAGAAATTACCCGTTTTTTATTCATCTTGAGAGAGAGCAAAAAACGGGTATGAATCTAGTATGATGTATTTTGATGGTTTGGCAATTTACCCCGCATGAGGTAAACGAGGATTATTTGACGCTGAATTGATACTACTATGATACTGAGGCTGATGTATAAAACCTAAACTAACTCTTTTCATCAGCCAATATAAACCATTCAGAATCACAAAGGTAACAGCAATAATTATTAAAGGCTGTTTACCTAAAAGTTCTTCAACTCCTCTAGTTAATAACGCATCTGGTTGAGTGATAAAGTCCCAACTGTTAAAGCGCAAAAAGCGACCCCAATAAATACCCACAGCACAAAGAGCATGAGTGATTAATTCTAAGCGCCAGATCCATTGACTTTTATCAACCCGGTGTAAATAGTAGCCTAAGTTAATCAGGGAAATAACATAAGCTTCAAACCCAGCTAAAATTACTAACAAATATATGGGAATTAAAACTAATGTAATCATCCATACTGATTGAATGTTACGAATATCATCTATCAAATGAATTACATCAGTTAAAAGATAAGGCGCGTTTGGTAAAAAAGCATAGAAAACTAAAAATCCTAGCCACCACAGCCAAGAACGTCTAAGCTTGAAGCGAAATAACCAAACACTTAATAATAAAGGAATAAAAGCTAGAAACAAATTCCAAGTCATCCAGTGCATATTAATTCGCAAAACTTGGATGACTTTAGCTATTAATTCAATCAATTCTGCTTTCATAGATTTTCCGGGACAAGATAGCTGATAGGTCAAATTTTGCAGGGTATTACGACTTTAACCCCAGAAATTAAAGTTGGCAGTTGGATTTATCTATGATAAACAACAGAAATCATTACTGCCAAATAGCCTAATATTAGACTGTAACTTAGCCGCTAGGTTAGCCAAGCAATTAAAATTAAATTCAGCTAGTCGAGTCCTAATTCCTGAAATGAATTGAATAAATGTGCAATTAGTCACTTTCATCAAATTTGGTTGTAAGTATTCAGCTGTGAGAAGCTAAATTTTGACTAACGAACAGCACAAGATGCGGAGGTAAAAATTGGGCTGTGAGGTGTAACAGTAGGGGCTTGAGCAACGAGAGTTACTTTACCATTAGTATCTATCATCCAGCTTTGAGCTTCTACAATTTGATTTGGGTAATTGACATTATCGGTTTGGATGTTGTTTTTTTGCTCCATCTCTGCAATATTCTTGAACCCAGTTGCTTGAACTTGACTCTCTCCATCTAGCAAAATCCAATTAGCGATCGCTGTATCATTGATTAAAGCTTCTGTCGGACTTGGTACTAATCCCCCCCTTCCTGCGGTAATGAATGTACTCCTAGCAACTCTGCTTCCATCACCACAACTAGCAGCTATTTGACCGGAAACATCTACGACTTCTCCTGATAACTCCACTAAACCCTTACTAGGATCAGCATAGGGTGTATTGATTTGAATAAAACCGTTTAGAGTAGGATTCTGTTGCGAAAATGCTGTAATGTCATTGCTTGGTAAACGCGGTGGATTTAATTCACTTGCTTCACTAGTACCCAACAATCTTTCCAAGTCTGAACCAGTGCGGAGGACAAACTGATAAATACCTCTGCTATTAATGTTAATATTGCCGCCTGTACCAAAATAAGCATTAGCAGTAATATCATTATTTCCTAAACGATTTGCCACAATAAAACCATCAGGAGCATTAATCGTAATATTACCACCATTTCCCCCAGCCCCAGATTGACCTGCACTGGCAGAAATTTGACTGTTATCACGCATCAGCAATAAGTTCTGCACCTGTAAATTAATATTGCCACCATTACCCCCCGCAGGACTAGTGGATAAAATTCTTCCTTGGTTTTGCATCTGGATAAAGCGAGCATTGACATTAATTGCTCCTGGGGTATCCTTATTTCCTTGATTATTTAGATTACCAATATTATCAACTATTACGCTTATTACACCCGTGTCACGAAGAATCAATCTGTCAGTATTAATATTAACCGTTCCCGCATTACCAACATTCACAGTTGAAGCAGAAATAACACTACTAGAACCATCTTTTGCTATTCCGGCGATTTCTACTAACTTGGATGCATTAACAGTGACATTTCCTCCTGCACCTTCTGCTATTATACGACTTTGTAGCGATATGGCAGAACTGGCTGTGATTGTTGCTCCATCTTTGAGCCGCAACTGTTGAGTGGTAATGTTTATGTTACCGGCCCTGCCACTACCAGCTGTTAAAGCAAAGAGTCCGGTAACGTCATCATTAGTACGAATTAACTCAATAGATTCAGAGGTCTTTATATTCAAATCTCCTGATGTACCTGTGCCAACTGTATTAGTATTAATTCTTGCTCCATCTCTAACAATCAATTTTTCGGCATTAATATTTATTTCTTCACCATTTTTACTCCCAAGAGTTGCACTATTTATGCGAGTTCCCTGACCTCTTATTTCTACTTTTTTGCCTTGGATCTGAACAACGCCACCACCAACACCACTAACATTAACAACACTAAAAACTTCACCGTTATCAGTAGTTCTAGGAGTTAATTGAATGTCTTGGAAACGTTGGACATTTTCATAATCTAAACTCCAACCCTCATCAACTGGCTGCAAACTAACTAAGCTATTACCTCCTACACTACCTAACTCAATTCTGCCTGTTGGTGCAGCTATAATTCCACCTTCTAAACTGATTCCACTACCAACCAATGCTAGAGTTTTACCTTCATTCACACGTAAATTACGGGATTGTACTGTTATATCTTCTGGTCTGTTGCCAAATTGTAAACCTACGGGAACATTTACACTCAGTAAAGGAGGGGCTTGGGGATTAGTAGCACTAAATTCAGTTCCATCGCTAAAAGTAATGCTTCTAGCTGTAGTGGCTAAAAATGAACCTCCTACTTGTAAAGAAGCGTTAGGAGCAAACACAACTCCATTGGGATTAATTAGAAACAGGTTAGCTGTTCCTTGAGTCTTCAGAATCCCGTTAATATTAGAAGGTGAATTACCTGTTACTCTGGTGATAATATTCTCAACATCGGCTGTACTTTTAAAATCTGCAATAGATCCATTAGGAATAGAAAATTCTTGAAAACTGTGGAATAGGCTATTTGCTGACCGACTGCCGCCTGTAATATTAATAATCTGAGTTTGATTTTGATTTTCAATAGTGACTTGAGAATTAATAGGTAAAGTGTTATCTGGGACAATTTGAGCGATCACCGAAGGTGGGCGTTTCGCCATCACCGAAGGTGGGCGTTTCGCCATCGCTGAAAGCGGGCGTTCCGCCATCGCACAATTCCCTGTAACAGCTACTAACCCATTCGCTAACAGTCCGTATGAAAACTGTTTCCAAATCTTAATCATAGTTTTACACCTCTTTTATATATCATCTGTGAAACAATTTTAGCTTGTTATTTAATATACAATTTTCTAATGATATTTTTGTTTTGATTAACTAGCTTATGTTAGGAAATTGATAAAAGCCGAGATATACAGCATATTTCAGGTAAATAAGCTACAAATTTTTGGAACAAACCCTTATACCAAGAGACTTTCAACCCTGCACCGCACTGAGCGCAGTCGAAGTGTTCCCTATTAAGAGTTCCCTGTTCCCTGCTGTATTAGGTATTTCTCTATATATCCTTAACCTGAAATCAAAGATTAATCAGTAAACTCTTTGTAGGTCATGTGAAAAATTTTCAATTTATGTTGAAAGACTTGGTTTAAAAACTGACCGCTAATTACTCACCATTTGGACAACATTGTGTGCAAGGAGTAGCTTCACCAGCGTTCGGATCTATACGGTAAAAGGGATTCCCAAGATTACATGAGCTATAATTGGTTGTTTCTATATGATTCAGTAAAACAACAATCCCATTCATAAGTAATTAAGCAGGATTAATTACACAACTTAATTTCCCTGTTCCCTGTTCCCTGTTAAGAGTTCCCTTGCTTTACGTAGGAAATTAATTTTGCACGACTACTTATCATTGGAACAAGTACCGGATAGTTCTGTTTGAGAATTGCTATCTGGAGCAACATCCATCGCTATATTTGTTTTTATTCCTACCATTGCATCCTTATACCAATTCACGAAAACACTGATACATATCAACTTTTCGTAGGGGTTTAGCATCGCTAAACCCTCACCCCCTATATTTGTATCATGATTAAAGTGAAACGGTATTAGACTTATGGAAAATTGGTGTAATTTGAGCGATTGCTGAATTGAAAGTAAAAGCTACTAACGCATTTACTATTAATCCTATCCGTGAAATCTGTTTCTAAATCTTACTCATTTATTTGTACCTTTTTTGCGTATCATCTGTAGAAAAACTTATATTGTCGCCAATGATACCATATTACAATAATAATTCTTGTTTTTTCTTGACCAATTTTTTGAAATAATTATTTAATTAAAGGCTGGGATATATAAGTATCTATATATATCCAGCCTTAGACGAGAAGTTTAAAAAATGATTTAAATTTTATCAGCATCAAGACTTCAGCAGAAGTAGTCAGGTATTTAACTAAGTATAAAGTCTATCAACAAACCCTTTAATAGTAATGTGAGCAAGTTTTAATCAAGACTTTTTAATCAAGACTAATGAAATTTGTTCAAAGGCTGATTACTGATAGCTTGTAATTATAGTCCGTTCGGACAGCATTCTGTACATTCTGTAACTTGACCATCCCTATCTATACATAAAAATGGAGACCCGGGATCACACACAAGACGACTAGCTGTTTCTACTTCACTGACTGAAACAACTATTCTATTACCCTCTTCAGAGCAAGCATTCAATAGTTCTGTTTGAGAACTGCTATCTGGAGCAACTGCTATTTGTGTGTTGGTTTTTTTCTCTACAACTGCATCTTTAGATTTGTGTGAAATTGGTGTAGCTTGAGTGATCACCTCCGGTGGGCGTTTTGCCATCGCTGAATTGAAGGTAAAAGCTATTAGCCCATTTACTATTAATCCTATCCGTGAAATCTGTTTCCAAATCTTACTCATTTCTTTGCACCTTTTTTACCTGCCATCTGTGAAACAAGTTAAACTTGTTATCAAATATACCATATCACAATTATATTCTTGTTTTTTTGACCACTTTTTGAGAATATTAATTGATGAAAGGCTGAAATATATAAGTATTCATATATCTTCAGCCCCAAATGATAAGTTGTAATAATTAAATTTTGTCAGTATTTAGCTATGGGCAAGCTAGATAAGGTTAACAAAGGAATGCTGACAGACTTCATTCCACTATTGACTGCTAATTGCTTGCGTTTATACACCGTTTGGACAACATTGTATACATTCTATAACTTCACCATTAGCATCCACACAGTAAAAGGGAAATTCAGGATCACATACGGCAGTTACACGAGTGGTTTCTACATAGACTGAAATAATCTCTTTACTTCCCTCATGGGAACAAATACTAGATAGTTCTGCTTGAGAAGTGCTACCTGGAACAACTGTTATCTTTGTGTTTGTTTTTGTCTCTACAACCACATCTTTAGACTTATGGAAAATTGGTGTAACTTGAGCGATTGCTGAATTGAAAGTAAAAGCTACTAAACCATTTACTGTTAATCCTATCCGTGAAATCTGTTTCCAAATCTTACTCATTCCTTTACACCTTTTTTATGTATCATTTGTGAAATAAGTTAACGCTGTTTTTAAATATACTATACTACAACTATCTTCTTGTTTTTCCTTAACCACTTTTTTGAGGAAATTAATTGAAGAAAGGCTGAGATATATAGATAAGTATCTGTATATTCTCAGCCTGAAATGATAACTCAGAATAATTGATTTTTGTTAGTATTAAGGTATCTGTAAGCTAGACAAGATTAGTAATTCTGTAAAAAGTGGATCAGCAAACCTTCTACTACTAGTGTACTCCAGTTCCAATTAATGCTAACTTACTTTGCTGGCAAGCTGATCGCTGGTCACTGCTGGCAAGCTGATCGCTGGTCACTTATGATTACAAACCATTTGGACAGCATTTTGTACATGGTATAGCGTCACCAGTAATTTCATCTATACAGTAAAAGGGTAAATTAGGATTACAGGGACCATAACTAGTTACTAGATTGGTAGAAAGTTCATTTGTGATCTTCTCACTACAACTAATGCTAGGTAGTTCGGTTTGAGAAGTGGTATCTGTAACAACTGCCACTTTGATGATGATTCTTTTACCTACCAGTTGATCTTTGTATTTGTCCAAAATATCGGACTTGATCTCATTTTTGCCCTTTTTGAGAACCTTAGCTATGATTTTGTTTACTTCTTTAGCTAGTTTTTCATTTGAGTCTTTTTGTGCATTCGGTTCTTGTTCAACTCCATTACAAGATTTACAGCTATTCCCTGTTTGCTCTGTGTCAACCATACGTTTGTGTTCTATCTGTGAGTTAATAGTTTAGATAATTTTTAAGAGGCGATCGCCATATTTAATTTCAACAGTTGCAGGAAGAAGTAGTATTAGTAGCTGGAGTATTAGTATCTGGAACAATCTCTACCCGTATAATCACTCTTTTACCAGCAAGCTCGTTTTTATACTTGTCCAAAATATCCCGCTTGATATCATCCTTACCATTATTGAGAATCCTACTTATGACTTTATTTACTTCTTGATTAAGAGTTTGTTCTAATTCAGTTTGTGTTTCACTCATACATTTGTGCTATTGATAACTAGAGTTTTTGCGACTAAGTTTTTAGAAGTAGCAATTATTTTTTCACTATCATAGAGCATTATTTCGATAAAGTTAACAAAAATAAATTTTGTTTTTCTGGTAATTTATGCTTAAGCAGTGTCAATTAAGCTGTTAGGCTATGGTTGGGCTAGAAAATCAAAAAAAGCTCTAGCTGTTATTTAACAAAGATTTGAGCTTTTATAGTAGTCAATTAAACTCAAAGCAGATTTAGCAATAAGGTTACAACCCCTCAGTGTGATTAGACAAATTCACCACTTTACTGATTGTCACTTAAATTACTACTAATTTTTGTCCTATCAAGCACAAAGGCTTTTACCCCCTGTTGGTGTGACTCCACAGGCTATCCCTATACAGCTTAAGTAAATTATTTAGCGTGTTTTTAGATTTGCTTACTGCCAGTTGATTAATTCTAGTAAATGTACTGTTAATGATGATGACATTGCCGTTAGGGTTAAATTTTTTATGGTGGTAGGTTGACTACATATTAGTACATTGACGTTCTACAGTCCAATGTCTTTCGCTAGATTGATAAACCTGGACATCTGTTAACCCAACTTGATCTATTAACTGATTTACTTCATCAAGTGTTAAAGCAGCACAGAGAGAGTCATGGAACAGCTTTTTCTGGGTTTCGTCATATTCTGTACCGATATTTTCCACTAAGTTATCTACAATTTCGGTATTAGCTGGACGAAATAAATCACGAATTAAAATTCCTCCGTGGGGTTTAATTACCCGTTTTAACTCTTGAAAAAAAAGTAAAGGTTCGGGTAAATGGTGAACTAAACTATTAGAAATTACTAAATCAAATTGTTCATTTTCATAAGGTAAGTTTTTGGCATCTGCTACTTGTAATTGAATTTGCTGTTGTAAATTAAACTGCTGTAAATTCTGAGTGGCGATTTTTAACATATTTTGGGCTAAGTCAGTGGCTATTATTTGCCATTGGGGACGCATTTCACAGATAAAAATTGGTATTCGTGCTGTACCGGTTCCCATATCTAGGATAAGAGCATTTTGTTTAGGGCAAAGACTAACGGCTTTTTGGGCAAAATCTTGATTGATTGCAGCAAAGTCCATAGCATCATAGGCAACTGCCTCTTCAAGAGTGTCCATTACTTCTGGTTCAAGTATCCTTTGCATATCAAATTTCCTCAATCATTAAATTCCAAAAAAATCTTCTACACAGAAATATATATTCTCATTTGGGGAATAATAAGATATATAAACTTCACAGGATGGGGTTAATGTTCCCGAATGATTCGTATAATAGCACACAAGAAACACTTTCGTTGCAAGGGTCATCAACATACTTAGCACAGGTAAAACATATTGCCCACGGAAATGAATTAGAGGCTGCTTTAGAGCCAGAAACTTTACTGTTACAAGAGCCGGATAGAGAGCTATTAGCTGCATTTTCTCTTCTGAACCAAGGAATGCAATTTTTGCAAACGGGAGATTTGGATGCAGCTACACAGTCATTGCAAGCATCTCTCGCTCAATTTCAAGCTACTGGAGAGGTACAAAAACAGGCACAAGTTTTGGCTTTGTTGGCTTTGACAGCTTATAACTTGGGAGATTACAAAAATACCATTGCTTATGCTCAAAAGTGTTTATCATTGACAGAAGGTAGCTCTAATTTATCCTTAAAAATGCAGGCTCTTTCTCACTTGGGCAATGCTTACCGACACCTAAATGAGTATGAAAAGGCAATAGAGTATATAGAAAAAACTTTGCAAATCACCAAAGAATTAGGAGATAAGTCTAGTCAAGTAGCAGCACTAAATAATTTAGGGCTAGTTTATAAGGCTTTGGGTAACTTTGTTAAAGCCATTGAATATCAAGAGCAAAGTTTGGAAATTGTACAAGAACTCCAAGACAAATGGGGAGAAGAACAGGTTCTAAAGAATTTAGGTAATGCTTGGTATGCTTTAGATGATTATGCCAAAGCGATCGCCTATTATCAACGATGCGTCAAACTAGCTCATGATCTGAATAATACTCGCAATGCTTCCCAGATACTCAAGAACTTGGGTAACGCTTGTTATGCTTTGGGAGATTATGCCCAAGCACTGAAATATTATCAAGAACGGCTGCAATTAGCTAGAGAAATTCAAGACAAACGCATTGAAGAACAGTCTCTGGGTAGTTTGGGGGTTACTTGTGAAGCAATGGGAGACTATACTCAGGCGATCGCTTATTATGAAGAAAAGTTACTTTTAGCACGAGCTATTCAAGACCGTCGTTGTGAGGAACAGGCTCTTAACAGCTTAAAAGTTGCTTGCTATGCTTTGGGTGATTATGTCAAAGCTATGCAATATCAGCAAGAACCACCCTCAAAAATTTAGCTGAAAAATCAATCGGAAGGGGAAAAATCCCTAATTTACAGGCAATTTCACCTTCTCCCTATTTTTTTTGACCACAATATGAAAATTAGGGTTAATTAATTGCTACAATATCTTACAGCAGGGAACAAGGAACAGGGAACAGAAAGGCTTTGTTCCTAAAATTTGTACCTCATTTACCTGAAAATAGCTATACAGCAGGGAACAGGGAACTCTTAACAGGGAACAGGGGTAAAAGCATTTTGATATATAAGTTTGTTCCGAAAATTTGTACCTCATTTACCTGAAATGTGCTGTATAAACATCAATCATCAAAAATTAATCATAGATTTGAATCCAGATTTTCATGAGCAGCGAAAACCAACTTAGCCTTTTTGATAACTTTAGTTTTGCAGAAACTAACCAAAAACAGCTAATTCCCACAGATACCAAAATTCCCATTCCGCCGGGAACTTATAGCAATATGGTAGATTTAGCACAACATTGCAATAATTGTTATCGTTGTGAATTGGGGAATCATCGCACTCATGCAGTAGTGGGAAGAGGGAACTTACAAGCCCAAATTATGATTATTGGTGAAGCACCCGGACAAACAGAAGATGAAACTGGTTTACCATTTGTGGGTAAATCTGGGCAACTATTAGAAAAAATCCTCGCTTCAGTTCATCTTACAGAAAGTGATGTATACATTGCCAATATTAATAAATGCCGTCCACCCGAAAATCGCACACCTACACCGGAAGAAATGGCAGCTTGTAAACCTTATTTATTAGAACAAATTCGTTTAGTTAATCCTAAAATTATTTTATTAACTGGAGCAACAGCCGTTAAAGGTTTGCTCAATGATAAGCGAGGAATTACTAAAATTCGTGGTGAGTGGATAGAATGGGAAAGTCGCTTATGTATGCCAATTTTTCACCCTTCTTATTTATTACGAAATCCCTCTAAAGAAAAAGGCTCACCAAAATGGTTAATGTGGCAAGATATCCAGAAAATCCGGGCTAAATATGATGAAATTAGAGGCAATTAAGCAAAAATTAGCATTCAATCATTAGAATCAGATTTTTCTCTCAAAACACTGGCTAAACGCGCCTTGAACAGTTTAGTATTTGGTAACTTAATAATGTTGGCTTTGGTATTTTTAAAATAAATTTGCTAACATAAAAATGTATTTAATCAATGCCTAGTAATTAACTTTAATTGCTAAGTTTTGTTGATTTTTTTAATTTGATAATTTTGAATTTTTAATTGTTTACCATGTCAACAGCTTTAATTACTGGTGCGTCTGGTGGAATCGGTAAAGCTTTTGCCGAAGAATTAGCTGCAAAGAAAACAAATTTAGTTTTAGTTGCTCGTTCTGGTGATAAACTTCAGCAAATTGCCGAAAATTTACAAAAACAGCATCAAATCCAAGTTGAAGTTATAGCACAAGATTTAACAGAATCTAATGCTACAAATCAGGTTTTTGATATAATCAAAAATAAAAATTTAACAATTGATTTGTTAATTAATAATGCTGGGTTTGGCGATTATGGAGACTTTGCTGAACGAGATGGAGAAAGACAGTTGAAAATGATTCAATTAAATATTATGGCGTTAGTAGATTTAACCCATAAATTTCTCCCTCTCATGCGTCAAAATCGCTCTGGTACTATTATTAATATTGCCTCAATTGCAGGTTTTCAGCCTATGCCTTATATTTCTGTGTATGGAGCAACCAAGGCTTTTGTGATTAATTTTAGTCAGGCTTTATGGGCAGAAAATAAAGATTATGGTGTGCGAGTTTTGGTAGTTTGTCCAGGCCCAACTGAAACCGAATTTTTTAATGAGGCTAAGTTTCCACCTACTATAGCCGCAGCTAATAGTAAAATTGTGACTCCAGAAGAGGTTGTCAAGGCTGCTTTAGCAGGACTAGCACAAGGTAATGCTACTGTAGTAACGGGGGGTTTTAATAATCAGATAATTACTAATTTACACAGATTTTTCCCCAGAGAATTGTTAGTTAATTTGTTAGCGAAACAGTTTAAATCAAAGTAGTTATTTTTAGAAGGCAGGAGGCAGAAGGCAGGGGGCAGGAGGGAAAGAGAGATGAAGAGGATGAGGAAGTTATTAATCCAAAATCCAAAATCCAAAATCTAAAATTCTCCTGCACTTCGCATACTCATCACATATATCTTGTTAATTGCACGCGGTAACGGTCTTTTTTGGTAACGGCAACTTCGCCAACTTCTAAACGGCCTTTACCACGAATGGCGATTAAATCACCGGTTTTGACTTGGGCACTAGCTTGAGTGATTTCTTTCCAATTAATGCGAACATCACCAGAGTTAATTAAATCTACCATTTTGTTGCGGGACATTCCAAAACCGGCGGAGGCGATCGCATCTAACCTTAAAGAAGCCTCAACAGTGGTTAATTCTTTTTTCTTGGGTTCGCGGACTTTTAATTCACTTAAATCAATACGCTGAGTGTTCACAGGCACAGAACGCACCTGTTTAAGATTCATTTCCAGAAACTCTACCAACTCAGGTACAACCAACGCCTGAGCACCCCTTTCTCCTAAAACTAGAACATCTCCAGTTTTGTCGCGGATAATACCCGTACCCAGCATAGCGCCTAAAAAATCCCGGTGAGTTGCGGTATCAAAGAGGAAATTACCAGCGATCTCTAAAGCTACAATTGCTACTTGAGATTGGTCTAAGGGTAGTTCAGAACGAGCGATCGCCACTCGTTGACGTTCCGCCTGTGGATATCCACCCCAAGCCAACGAATGCACCTCCGTTAAACGACTAAACACCCGTTGAACTTCCGCTAACTCTGGTGGTGATAGAAAATCAGTTAAAACTACATCCCAGGTTTTGATTGCTTGTTCTGCCAAATCAATCACCCGTGCTATACTTTCCCGATTTTCCACACCTTTTAATAATTCTTCTCTTGGTAACATTGCTAAATAAATAAAGTTATTTCTTTAAAATTAATCCTTTGCTGTCATTGCAAATTTCAAAATAGGCGCACTTGGATATTCAGGAGAATCGAAAGTTTCCAAATGCTGCATTTTTAGTTTTTCCAAAATTCTCAAAGAAGCAGGATTATCCTGGGGACAATGAGAGATAATTCTCTTCAATTCTGGATATGTAAAAACAAAATTGGTAAAAGCTTGAACCGCCTCAAAAGCATATCCCTGTCCACGATAAGCCGACAGGACTTCATAACCCATTTCCACACTTCCCTGCTCATCAGGTTTACCACCAAAACCCAAATCACCAATTAGTGTAGATTTTTCAACATGAATCATCAACCACACACCCCACCCCAACTGAGAAGGGTCATTTTGCAGCATTTGCACATAGATAGGGAAAAAATCTCGCACCTCGCAAACAAACCAATCACCAGGAACTGTTACTCCCAAAAGTTCCTCTATTTCTGATTTATTTTTGTTGACAAAAGCTTGAGCTACTTCTAAAGAACAGGGAAATAACTTTAAGTGCTTGGTTGTGATTTGCAAAGAATTATCCATTTTTGATTAGTTAATTAGTTTCAGCATAACCTTGGAGATTTTCTGGTTCAAACTGGCGTAAAATTCGTGTAGCTTGGCGAGTCAAAGTTTCAGAACCTTGCACCACAATTAAATATTTACCTGCATCTAAGCGGTTACGGTAGGGTAAAGCATCGCCACTACCCGCAACTAAACCAACACCACCACCAACAACCAGGCTACCTAAAGCACCACTTCCAGCACCCAGCAACCCACCAATAATATGATTACCTATCTCCCCAGCCCAAGCAAAGGTATCTAACCCAGTAATCAGACTAAAAGTAAAACCAGCAAAAAAGCCAAAGGGCACAACCCAAATAGCCATCAACTTGGCTTGTTTTCTGGCTTGTTCCTTGGGGTCAATCAAGCCAAACTCATCAGCAGTTTTGTATCCTTTACCCAAGATGGTGCTATTGATGCTTTCTTTTTCTAGAGCCAAGTAAGCAGCTTCAGCTTGGATACGGTCTGGTAATACAGCTACAAGGTAATTCATTGGTTTAATAACAGCGATCGCACAAAAGTTGGCCTTAATTACCAGGGTATCAGCATTGGGAGCTTTTGACCCAACCAGCTATTACTTCACCTTGTCCAAAGGCTCACAAAAACTATTTACTCCTTGTTTCAGGACATAAATTAATACTGGTGCTGCTAAGATTTTGGGAAATGAGGGAATTGATTGGAGATGTGTCATCATTCCCTGAATTGAACCGCTTACTAAGTCTTCTCGGTATCCTTTTTCACAAATCACAGCCCGCCATTTTCGCGCTAAAGCATCTAACCATTCAGAATTTGTGATTTCTGGTTGTTGTCCCACCCGAATGGCTAGAGTCATAGCAGCGTCCTCTAAGTCGCCATCACAATCTTCAATTAAGTCTAGGGCTTCCATAGCTTGAGGGTCATCTGCTAAACAAGAGCGAAATTTGGCTATTTCCTGTGATGTTACTTTAGTCATAATTTTGAAACAGAAAAGCGATTCAAATATTTAGGATCTTATTTCATTATTCATATTCTTCTTCCTCATCCTCATCATATTCTTCCTCATCCTCATCATATTCTTCCTCATCATATTCTTCCTCATCCTCATCACGAGATGCCAGGATGCTACTAGCCAAAGAAGAAATTGCACCAAAGAAAGATCCTTCTTCTTCCCAAACCTCTTCGCTTAAGTCAACGTCAGTTACACTTTTGATTGTCCAGCAATCACCGTTTAACTCAGGATTGGTCATATAATCGTAGGGTATATAACAGTAACCCTTGTCTCCCCATTCTTTACCCCAGGAGTTGCGAACAACAAACACCTTATCGGTGTCTGAATAACCTACACACAGCATAGCGTGTCCCCCCATACTTTTTTCTTGATTGGGTTTGGGCATGGAGATAATGCCTTTTTTGCCAGGATTCATAAATGATTCAAATATCAACATTCCAAAAGCAAAGGGATAACCTTCCGCTAAACAATGGCGCATGGCGTATAAATTTACATCTACTCTTTCGGCTTCATCAATTAAAAATTGGCTGGCTTCTTCGTAAGCTTCTGCATGGGGTTCGGTAAATAATTTTTTGGTGTTGTAAGGCCAAGTTGTTTCTTTACAAGCGCCATATTCTTTTAAAACATGGATACAACTGCGTAAGTATGTCCCTGCATCTTTATTAGTATTACCGTCATAATCTCTGGCGTTGTAATAAATAAATAATCTGCTTACATCATCAGCCCAACCAAATTGACGATTTGCTAAATATTCATAGGCTCCTGCCATAGCATTGGCTGTACAACTGCCTACTTCTCCCTGTTGTTCTACGGTGGTCATGTGGGGACGTAAATCTACTCTGGGGGGCAGTTCTTTGGCTTGGAAACGTCCTACGGTATATTTTTTATCATCAGGTTGAACTGTGTCAGGTAAATAACCCCCGATTTTGAACTGTTTGCCACTGGAATGTAAAAAAGAAGATACTTGGCGAATGGTGCGATCGAGTGACATAAATTAAGGTAGCTCCCAAAACCATTAATGGCCTGAGATATTATGCCCTGTTGGTAAACTAAGGTAACTATATAGCAATTGTAAAATTACTGTCCAAGGAATGTTTATTTATAACGTTGATTTTACCAAACAGCCCCATTTACCAGAAAAATTACTGATAAATGAGGCTTCTTGATAGGGCAATATAATTTTTGTGAAAATTAGTAGTGCTTTTCTATTGAGCGATCGCCCTAAAAGTAACAGAGCGCTGTAACTCTGCTAGAGCACGGTTGTAGTTCAAAATAGCTGTTAAACGATTACCTTCTGCTCGTGTCAGGTCGTTTTCGGCGTTGATCACATCAGTTTGAGTTCCCACACCAGCTTGAAAACGTAATCTGGCTAGACGTAAAGATTCTCTAGCTTGTTCAAGAGCAGCATTAGCGGTTTGTACGTTGTCTAAGTTGGATAGTTGCCTAGCATAAGCCTGTTCTACTTGAAACCTGATTTGGTTACGTTGTTCTGCAAATTGAGTTTCAGCAATTTCTATATTTGTTTTGGCCTGATTAGCTCTAGCTCTAGCTGCCCCACCATCAAATAACCTGATAGTAGCTCTAACACCAAGGGAATAGCCATCAGTAATGTCAAAGCTATCATTAAACACATCTAGTAAGTCATAGTTGGCAAACAAACTCACTTGGGGTCTGGTAGCAGCGAGTGCCTGTATACCTTGCTGCTTACTGATGTTGCGTTGTGCCAAACTTTCTTGTAGTTCTGTGCGGTTTTGATAAGCCAGAATAATACTTTGTTCTAATGTTGTGTTCCACAACCCAGCAATTTTTACAGGATCGGCAGCACTGATATTAATTGATTGGGGTATGTTTAATAGAGTCGCTAAACGTCTTCTACCGATTTGTTGGTTAGCAAGTGCGTTTGTTAGGTCTTGTTGGGCGTTAGCTAAGTTAACCTGAGAACGCAAGACATCAAAACGAGTACCTACACCGGCTCTTTCTAAGGCTTGTGCATCTCGTAAACTGGCTTGAGCGTTTTCTACTGCTGACTGAGCAATACGCACCTGCTCATCTCTTTCCTGTAGATCGTAGTAGGCTGTAGCCACGTTAAAGCGAATTTCTTCTGCTTGAGATTCTACTCTTAATTCTCGAATACGGACGTTTTCTTCTGCTTCTCTGATGGCTGCTAATCTTCTCCCAGAGGTAAAGATGGGGTATTGTAATTGCACGTCCCCAGAAAAGGATGTTCGAGATGGAGCATCAGGAAAATTAGGGTTATTTTGTTGGTTTTGCCTAACATCAAGTGTAGTGCTAGAACTACGCCCGTTGATTATATCGGTGTTGATATCCAAGGTTGGGAATAAAGAAGCTTGTTGTTCCCTGAGTGCTTGTTGACTGGATTTTAGTTCTAGAAAGGATGTTTGGAGGTCGTTATTATTGCGTTTAGCTACTTCTATAGCTTGGTCTAAGGTAATGGGTTGATTAGCCTCAACGGTGACTTCCTCTGGTTTGGTGGGATAGAGCAGAGGATTGGCGTTAGGTTTGAGGTTTTCAGGAATGGTAGTGGACTCTGTAGAAACAGGGGTAACTAGCACTGGTGCACTGGGTGCTTCACTTGTACCTGTGGGTACAGGGGTGACTGGCTGTGGTGCTGTGAATTCAGTCCTACCTGTGGGTACAGGGGTGACTGGTTGTGGTGTTGTGGTATCTGTGGTTTGGGCTAACCATTCTCTAGATGTTTTGGATTGTGAGCAGGCTTTAGGGTTTAAGAGTAAAGCTGCTTGATTTTGTTGTGTTTGTGGAGAACAGTTTGGTCTGTCTCCTGAGATGGTAGTTAGAGTTTGGTTGTCGAAATTAGCTTTTTGGGCTATTGGCTGCTGTGCATAACTCACAGGAAAAGTTACTGGTGTAGAAGTGGGAACTACGACGCTGTTTAACTTTTGTCTGGTTTTTGTTAAGTTGGTTTCTGATTGATTGCTTTTAGCAATATGATTTGAATGATTGCTAGTTAAGCGATCGCTGATCGGTTGATGAAAATCAAAACTGGGTTGCTCAGTGGGAGTGGTGTTTAAGTTGCTGTATGGTGTTGCTACACTCTCAGCAATGATGTGTCTACCTATGGCGGAAGTCATGACCTTGGGAGAAGACACCAACTGTACCCCACTGATTTTGACGGTATTAGCCAAGGCTGGCTGAGTTGATAATACCGCTACTGTTACACCAGGCAAGAAACTATGGATTAATTGTTGTCCTTTCACCGCGTCCCCTCACACGAAAAATCAATTTAGCGGCAGAAAACTTGTCTTCACCACAGAAATATAGCACGATACTAAATTTAAAGAAAAATATAGCATGATACTAAATCTCAGAATCAATACTCGGCTTATCTTCAAAACGTTTGACAATCCGAGAAAGTTCCGCTTTTTCATCTATGCTGACACGATTAGGTGCACCACTCACAATCCGTTCGTAGTTACGGAAGGAATCTTTAATTTCTGGTCCGTCGGCCGTAATATTATACTCACGAATTCCTTTGTCGTGCCAAGAACCCCGCATTTTGAATACGTTAATTGCTCTTGACATTTCTCCACGAATCTCTACGTATTGTAACATTAAAATTGTGTCGGTAATTGTAGAAATATGTGAGTCTGTAATTGAATGCGACCCCATAAATTGATCCGTGGTATTGGTAAAGAATCCGGTAATTTCTTCTTGTTTAGCATAACCTGTTACACCAATTACAAATTGTCGGAAGGCATTGTTACTAACTCCTCTGGCTAATGCGGAAAGTGAATCAATTGCTATTCTTGCAGGTTTAAAATCCGCAATTTCTGATTTAATAATTTGTAGGTGATCTTCTAACCCTGTAGATTCAGGATAAGTACAAATTATTTTTAGTAATCCTTGGTGCTCTAATTCTTCAAAATCAATTCCCCATGAGTAGGCGTTGCGAGAAAGTTGAGCTCGTGATTCTTCATAAGCAAATAATATTGCTCTTTCTCCATTCACACAGCCATCTTGTAAAAATTTACTGACTAATAGGGTTTTACCAGTTCCTGTTGCTCCTGTGGCTAAAATAATTGAATCTTTAAAGAATCCACCACCACACATTTCATCTAAGGTTTTGACCCCGGAAGATACTCGGACATTTGAAGAACGTTGAGTGAGACGCATTGCTCCCAATGGGAAAATATTTACACCTTCGTTAGTAATCGTAAAAGGATATTCTCCTTTCATGTGAGTTGTTCCCCGCAATTTGAGAATTTCTGCTGTCCGACGGCGGCGTTCTCCTTCTAATACATTACGGACGATAACAACGTTATCAGACACAAATTCTTCTACACCAAATGAAGCTACATTCCCATATTCTTCGCTTCTTTCTGTGGTAATTACGGTGGTGACATTTAGTTGCTTCAAACGTGCTACTAAACGAAAAATTTCTCGCCGTACTACTCCCATCGCTTCATATTGTTGGAAAACCGCAGTGATGGAATCGATGGAAACTCGTTTAGCTTTATATTTACGAATAGCATATTGCAATCGCTCAATTAAGGCTGATAAATCAAAGTTACCGACAATATCTTGACCTTCAGGATCGGGGGAAGCGTCTAAAATAAATAACTTTCCTTCTTCAATCAGCCGTTGTAAATTCCAGCCAAAAATATAAGCATTTTTAATAATATCGCTTGGGGATTCTTCAAAGGTGACAAATACTCCTGGTTCATCAAAGTAGGTGATACCATTATACAGAAATTGTAGTGATAATAAGGTTTTACCTGTACCAGATGTGCCACTAACTAGGGTGGTTCTACCTACAGGTAGGCCGCCATGACTAATGTCGTCAAAGCCCTCAATCATTGTCCTAATTTTTTCTACACCCCCTATGGGTGTGTTTTTTTCTGGTTGTTCTTTTTCGCTCATTGCTAGATTAGATGAGGGTTTTTCCCCAAGTTTTGTGATTACTAAAGTTTGTACTTGTTGTTAATAATCGAGCCATATATTTTATACCATTTTACGCAAATTTTAATACAAAATCATTGGTTTTTAATTCTTTCCCCCAGCCACTTGTTGCCTATTTGTATTAACCTGTGGTTAAATGGTTTTACTCTTCCCCTTCTTCTTCACTTAATTCTTCATAAAGTAAATCCAAGCCTATTAACACTCTTTCTCGATCTGAAAGATCACCGATAATTTTGCGAACGGGGGGCGGCAAAATTTTGGATAATGTCGGGGTGGCCAAGATTTTATCTTCTTCTGCCAATTGGGGACTTTTCAGTACGTCTATCACTTTCAAAGCATAAACACCTTGAAACTCTTGTTCTAATATGTCTTTAAGTGTTTTTAATGCTCTTACTGAGTTAGATGTATTTCCTGCTACATAGAGTTTGAGAACATAAGTTTTTTTGGCTTTATTCATAAAAGGTACAGGCTAGACATGAGGATAGGAACACAGAATTTTGATTTTAATGGTTGTACATTCAGTTAGTTTTAGCGATCGCACACCTGTAGACTTCACACAAGTGGGCTAAGATATCTATCAAGGTCAGACGATAATCTAATAATGTTTCATCGCTCCTACCTTCTAACTTTAACTGTGTGGAAAACTCGTCTATGAGTTCCATATGGATTTCTATAATTTGTGGCACAGGAATATTAGCATAAAACAAAGCTTCGATAAATTTATCAATTTTCTCTTTCAATGTTTTGTCTGTGATAAAGTAAATGATCAGAATTTGCCGATAATCTTCTTTCAGTTTTTCTAAGAGTTCATGCTTTTGCGCTGCATTCATCTGCTGAAACAAATGCTTATTCCTCTGTTTACTACGAGCAAATACTGAACTAGACTGATCCTCTGATTGGAGGAGAGAACTTTCTATCTCTCCAGAGGGAATAGCCGTAGTCACAACTGGCAAATAATCCAATCTGGTTATAATGGTATCAATCAAACAACCTATCTGCTCTATTAGACCTGGTTGGCGAGAGGAGTAAGCAAAGGATTTTGTATACTTTTTTTTATTTAGTCTGAAAATCAATATAGGTATTAACATCTACTTTTTTATGTATCTCCTTGATGCCCTGCTCAAATTAGATGGGCAAAATATTTGTAGAAAGAACAGTTAATTACAGACTGAGTACAAATGCTCATTGTAGGAATTGATGAGATTCAGCGAATAGGTTTTTAATCTAGCATTCACCACTGGAAGAGAATGTCGGATCAGAGATTCACATAGACGTATCCATCGGAATATATATTTTTTGTTTTCTCCCTTGATAAGATACTTAAACGAACTTAAAGTATTGTCGCATTCTTAATCATTATAATTCCTCAAGGTTCTAAAGCGAATCTTTAGAGCCATAATTGTTGTAGCCGTCACCAAATCAAAAGCAGGATGTAGGGGGTAAGGGAAGGATATAGGAAAAAAGGCAAAGGGGAAAAAGTCAAGGAAAAAATCATTAATTACTTCTGCTCATCTGTCTCACCCTGCGGGTTTTACCTTAGCGGTACTGCCCTTTTGCTTCCGACACCCCTACCCCCTGACACCTGTTTGGTTGACGCTTACGGTGAAGCCTACACCAAAACACCCGTACCATATCGCTGACATGACTCTTCTTGGAGGCTATTGCTTCAGGCGTGAAGACCATCAGCGCTGGAGCAGATGGTGCTATCGAAAACGACCACAGGAAGAAAGACCCCCAATGCCTTATGTCAATGCTACAGTACCCGCTTTACGATTTTCTAACTACTGCACCTAGCTGCCCAGAAACCAGTGTTCTAGCAGTGGTGTTGGAGATTTTTGAGAAGGAGCAATGCGATCGCTTGGTGGTGGTTAATCAGCAACACTACCCTATCGGTCTGTTGCACTCTGCTAATTTTGCCCAGAAACTATTGGCCGCTACCGGATGCAAAAAGTTATTAAATCTTCAACAACCTCTTTCTTCTTTAGCTAGACTGGTGGTTGAACCGATCAAAACTATCACTGCCAGCGAAAATCTAGAACAACTAAGTTTGTGTTTACAATATCAACAAAATCTGAAAACCTCCCCTGCTGATTGGGCTTTAATTGATACTGAGGGTAAGTTCTTGGGATTAATTGACTATGCTCGGTTGCTGCAATTTTTGGCGCAGGAAACTAGAGTGATTAACTCCCAAACTCAGCCCCAAGTTTATGATTATGAACCAAAACTAACCAATCCGGTACGAATTAAAACCACTAATGAGCCATCGCTACACAAGCCTCTAGTCCAACTATTAGCTAGACTACCCTGGCCATTAATGTTACAAAACAGTAACGGTGAAATACTAACACAAAATCCTGCTTGGTGGCAGCAGTTAGGGGTTTTAAAAGATCCAGAAGGTGTACGCCGACAAGTAGAAACAATCCTCACTTCTTTTTCTAGACAGCCAGAATACACTTCTCAACCATCAGTCAGCACTCAAGGTTATCAAAGACAGCCAACAAGTTCACGAAAACCACAGCAAACAGACTTATTATTGCAGGAAGCTCCAGCTTCTAGTAATCATGCTTCTAGTCGTTGCTTCCTAAATAGCCAAATGGGCACTTGTACCTGTATAGTAGAAATCCAAAATGGACAGGAGCGTGTTTGGCAGTTTGCCAAAATTCCTCTAGATAGTACGGAATTAAAGGTTTTGAGTTCCGAAAGTCAAACTACAATTAATACTCAAAACCCAGCACTCACCACAGAGGATTTATGGCTAGTTTTAGCTACAGATGTGACTGAACAGCAACAGCTTTGTAAAGAATTAGCTGCAAAAAATGCTGATTTAATTCAACTGAATCGCCTCAAAGATGAATTTTTAGCTTGTATTAGTCATGAACTCAAAACACCATTAACAGCAGTTTTAGGTTTATCCCGCTTATTAGTAGATCGGCAGTTGGGGGATCTGAACGAACGTCAAGCCCGTTATGCTGGTTTAATTCATCAAAGTGGCCGCCATTTGATGAGTGTGGTTAATGATATCTTAGATTTAACCCGGATGGAAACTGGACAGATGGAACTAACTTTCACCCCAGTGAACATTCGTGCGGTATGCGATCGCGCTTTATCAGAAGTCGTCACTCTCCAAAATCAAACTAGTAAAGCTGCCTATATTTCTAAAACACCATCAGAAATTTCTGCTGAATATAAGTTTAGCTTACTAATTGAACCGGGATTAGAACAAATGATTGCTGATGAATTACGTTTAAGACAAATGTTAGTACATCTGCTATCTAATGCTTTTAAATTTACAGAAATATCAGGAGAAATAGGATTAAGAATCAATCGCTGGGAAGGTTGGATTGCTTTTACTATTTGGGACACAGGAATTGGTATTCCTGAACATCAACAACATTTAATTTTCCAAAAATTCCAACAACTAGAAAATCCCATGACTCGCCAGTTTGAAGGAACTGGTTTAGGTTTAGTTTTAACCAGAGCTTTGGCACGTCTACATGGTGGAGATGTCAGCTTTTTATCACGAGAAGGAAAAGGCAGTCAATTTACACTTTTATTACCACCTGCTCCACCTAACACCAGTTTATCAGAACCAATAGATACTCCTGAAAAAATAGGTAACTTAGAACGAAAAGTTCCTACCCAATCATGTCTTACCTCTGTAACCAATCCCGCTACTTATTCACCACAAAGATTAATATTAGTAGTGGAAGCAGTAGCAAGATATATAGAAGAATTAACTGAACATCTCAAAGGTTTGGGTTATCGGGTGGTAATTGCCCGTTCTGGAACAGAAGCTTTAGAAAAAGCACGACGTTTACAGCCAAAAGTGATTTTTTTAAATCCTTTACTCCCTTTACTTTCTGGCTGGGATGTGCTAACTTTACTCAAATCTGATACCGCAACTCGGCATATTCCAGTAATTGTTACAGCCACAGGAGCAGAAAAAGAATTAGCCTTTGCTAATCGTGCTGATAGTTTCTTAAGTTTGCCTGTAGAAAATGCTAATTTAGTCCCTTTGCTAGAAGAATTAGTTAACACTATAAAAGTGCCGCCAGCAGGGTTAGAACATCATCATATTAATGCTCATAAAACGCCTTTACACATCCTCAGATTAGTTAATCCTAAATTAGAATTAGTTAATCATCATGCTTCACTGGGAGAACATCGAGTCATAGAAGTAGATGATTTAGAACAAGCAGAACTTTTAGCACGGGTGTGGCATTTTGATGTAGTTCTATTAGATGTAGAACTTTCTATAGCCCAAACTTATTTAAAACAGTTGCCTAAACATCCCCAGTTGGCAAGTTTGCCATTAGTAACTCTTGATGTTACAACTACTTTGGCCGCATCTCAAATTCCTGGTTTATCGGTATTTCCCTGTTTAACCCCTTTACATCAGGAACAGATCAACGGCAAAATTGATCCTTTATTATCTGTACTACAAATAGCTTCCGGTGTCTGTTGTCCTCCCAACATTTTAGTTGTAGATTTAGCCAGATTGCAGGATTTACCACAGATAAAACGTAAGCGTAATAAAATAAATTTACAAGCAAATTCTACACTAAATCTAGAAACCACTAACCGGGGTTCTGAATGGTTTCAAGCCTTGATTCAGTATTTACAAACTGCTGGGTTAAAAGCATCAATCAGTAATTTTTGGGAAGAAGTAGTACAACAAATTCGCCATCAAAGTGTAGATTTATTATTGATTTGTTTCAGTGAAACTTCCGTTCATCAAGAAGTAAAAAAATCACTGATAAGCATTGTTGATCTACCCTTGAAGTTACCACCAGTTTTAGTGATTGATCAAAGACTAGATCGTGTAAATAAATCCTTAGAACCCACTATCGGTGCGATCGCCACTCGCATCTTACCCCGTTCTACCTCTATGGAGGAACTGTTAAATCAAATTACCCAAGCTTTGGCAGGGAGTAGGGGATAAAGAGGCAGGGGGGCAGGGGGGCAGGGGGGCAGGG
>DATGXB010000098.1:0-26115 GCA_035299225.1 Nostocaceae cyanobacterium
TACAATTATATAGCAAAACTCAGTTTTGGTGAAATTTATTAATGAACGGTGGATTTTGCTAAAATTAATATGTAAAACTGATAAATATACTAATAGCTTTTTCTTGACATTCTTGTTTATCACTACATTTTTATCACTACCTTATTCCTGATGTTTTTGCCGAAACTGCTCTAATATTTGATTAACAAAAGTTTCACCGTCAAGAGGTGGTGTCTGTTCAGATGCGGAAATTGCTGCATCAATTTTTGCACGTACTTCTTTTATCCATTCATTTTCAGACCGATCATATTCATCTAGCAACCTAAAAGCAATTTCTATTACTTGCTCTACGGAGTGGTATTTCCCAGCTTGTAGCTTGGTTTGCAAAAAACGTTCTTGATCAGGAGTCAGACTAATACTAATCATGAAACTGATGATTTTATGTGTATATAAGGACTATTTTATCGCTTTTTGGGGTGTGGGGTGCTGGGGTGCGATCGCTTACGGTGGGAGTTTTGCGCGATCGCATTTTGCTAATTTAGGAACTTCCTACTTCTATCACCTCTCCAGGAAGTATCTCACTTAGAACTTTTTGAGCTTGTGGTATCAAGGGTATCAAATCAGGAAGACGATTCTTAGATGCGACCAAAACAACAATTGCAACTCCAGCTTGTTCTAAATTTTGCTGATATCGTAAATTTTGATCTGTCGTTAGTAGAATAGTGAAATTTTCTTGTTTCATCAACTGCAAAAGTTCACCATTCTTTTTACCTGACCATCCCATTTCTACAACAGTTCGCACTTCGTAATCTTGAAGTTCACGTTTGAGAGGACGAGGGACACATTCATCAAGCAGGATTCGCATAAGCAAGCAGCATTTCTTTTGCTAGTTCCAAGGATGCGATCGCTTGTTCACGACTCACGCTAGGAAAATGATCTAAAAACACATTCAGCGAATCACCTGCTTCTAAATAATCCAGCAAGGTTTTAACAGGCACACGAGTTCCAAAAAAAACAGGCGTTCCCCCTAATATATCCGGGTCACTATGAACTATAGGCAATGTTGATACCATAACAACTATGATCAATCTTTAATGATGATCTTAACTCAGAACTACTTTAAAGATATCGCTTTTTGGGGTGCTGGGTGCTGGGTGCTGTGTGCGGGGTGCGATCGCTTATTAAATTTTATGTTTCAGTAATTGGTTTAAATGCTAAAAGGTCTGCCATTGCTTGGATCTCTAGCTGTTTAGATGCTTGAGAGGGAGAAAGGTATTTTGATATCTCAGTAAAAATTTGATCATAATTCTCTAAATCACTGTCTGTATAAACCAGAATTGTAATACCAAATTGGCGGAAGTAAGACTTAAGTTTTCTCATCTCTTTTTCAAAATTAGCTTTTGCTTCATCATTAACTTCTTTTTGATTTTTATTTTTAATTCCTTTTAATTCACCATGAGTAGACCACGGTGATAATTCAAATCCTATTTTACTCATATTAAACGGATTTATAATTGTGAAATCAAGTCTATATTCATGTTTTTTACTAATGCCTCCATAACGCCATTCAGGAATTAAAAGAGGTACATTTTCAGGAGAATCCGCATGACGAACAAAATCACAATATTTTCTAGCAATCTCTTTTTCATGACGAGAACCAGAATTTCTAACAAGTGTATACATAAAGAATGTAAGATATTGATCAATATCATTGAAATGCATTCTCTCATTTGCAAACGGTATGACCAAACCTGTTTTTAATATATGGGATATCGTCCAGTATCTTGGCTTAAAGTGTCTGATTTCACTTTTGTCATTTTCCCACTGTCCATCTTTAAATCTTGGTGTAACAAGCAACCCATAGGAGGCGTTTTCCTGACCAATCCATATTACTGATTCTTCTATCTTTGGTCTTACTTTTGATAATGATTCATAATTTTTTAGAAAAGTTCTTTTAAGAAATAGACGCAGCCATTCTTGAACTTCTTCATGATCATGCCAGTATAAAAAGTTATTAAAATGATGATTGTTAAATATTGTATATTGGCTAGAATTTTGATTAATTTCATCTAATTTTTTCAAAAATCCCTGGTAATATAAAGAAGTAAATTGTTCTGGTGTATCTATTACTTCATTTGCTATATCTATATATTCAGCATACTTACTTCCATATTTCGCATTTAATGAAAGTATACTATCACTGTTTGTAAGTTTCAATACAATTGGTGTCAAAGCTTTGATTTGCTCTGTTAAAGCTTTAATTTCTCGATTTCTTATAGTTTTTTCTGGATCTCTTTTTGCCATAACTTGTCCTTTTTTAGTTCAATTATGTACTAGATTTGATTTAGGTGTGCTGAAAATCTTTGTAAATATTTGTATTGCTCGTTTTCGATTAATTTTCTCAACTGATTCAAAAGATTCAATTTATAGATAGAATCTTCATACTCTTGTTTAGATGAAGAACTGCCTAATTTATTTAACATTTTATCACTTTCTTGAACAATGGCATCACGAAAAAAGTCGCTAAATTTGCGGCGGTTAATTCCTTCTAATTTAATTACAGGAACTTGCTCAAATTCACCATCTATTTTCATTTCTGTTAATTCGGATTTACCAATTCTAGAAAATTCTGATTCAATTAACCACTGATAAAAATCTGCTGAAACTTCTATTAGTTCTGATTGTTCTTGATTTTGAGAGTAGAAGATAATATCTAACATTTAACCCTCCTTGCTTTCTTCTAATTCCATAAACTCTTTTTCAGGAATATTTTCCGCATAAGCTATATCATAATCATCAAATAGTTTCTTGGCTGGTTCTGTAATTCTTCCAGTAGTTAAAACAGCAGATACACATCCTTTTTCAACAATTTTCCTAGCTGCGGTTAAACCGAGTTTCTGACTTGTTTTAATTTCAATATATGGCATTCCTGAAAACCTGATATTCTCTATTATGACTGATTGTATTTAGCATGGATTTCTCTAACTATTTGCTTGACTCGTGGTTCATCCTCTGCTTTATAGTAAATAATATCACCATTAGCATCATTGCCCCTCGTGCGATCGCATTCAATCCCCTCTGCTCTTAATCTATCAATTACCCAGCCAATCAAATTTCTATGAACTTGTAAATGATGAATCATCTCATCTTCATCAGTATTCCATTTTCTATCTACCATCCTTTAACTCCCCATTTTAGCGTGTAGATTAGTATTTACATTCTGGCTAATTTGTATAATAATGTACTTGATTCAGCATTTTTCCTGTTTCACCACAACTTAAATAGATTTTTCAGTAAAAAAACGCAGACGTGAGGGAAAGATCCCAAAATAATGCAGCATAATTGATATCTATAGCTTTTAGAGAATTGACTATGAATACAGCACAAACGAAAATTTCTCATTTACAGCCAGCCGTCCGTGTGGGGGTTTTGGGTTTTGGTGGACTGGGACAAGCAGCTGCTAAAGTCCTGACTGGAAAGCGAGAAATGATTTTAGTAGCTGCCGCAGATCAAAAGGGTTATGCTTATTCGGCTGAGGGATTAAATACTAACGCTTGTATCAGTGCTTACCAGTCTCAGGGTTCAGTCGGTTATTTAGAACCGGTAGGAACTATATCAAATCACAGTATTCAAGATTTAATTCAAACCGGTCAGCCTGTAGATGGCTTTTTCCTGGCTTTACCTAACCTCCCCAATGATTTTATTGCTTCTGTGGCTAAACAATTTATCCAAGCTGGTTGGAAAGGTGTGTTAGTTGATGCCATTAAACGCACCAGCGCAGTAGAACAACTTTTGGCGATGAAAGATGAATTAGCGGCTGCGGGAATTACTTACATGACTGGTTGTGGCGCTACCCCCGGACTGTTAACGGCGGCGGCTGCTTTAGCGGCTCAAAGTTATGCAGAAATTCACAAAGTAGAAATTACCTTTGGGGTAGGTATTGCTAACTGGGAAGCTTACCGGGCTACTGTCCGCGAAGATATTGCCCATATACCGGGTTATAATGTGGAAACCGCTAGAGCGATGTCTGATGCGGAAGTAGAAGCTTTACTAGATAAAACTAACGGTGTGTTAACTTTAGAAAATATGGAACACGCTGACGATGTGATGTTAGAAATAGCGGGAATTGTGGGACGCGATCGCGTGACGGTTGGTGGTGTAGTTGATACCCGCAACCCCAAAAAGCCCCTCAGCACTAACGTAAAAGTCACAGGACGCACTTTTGAGGGCAAAATTTCCACCCATACCTTTACATTAGGTGATGAAACTAGCATGGCAGCGAATGTGTGCGGTCCCGCTTTTGGTTATTTAAAAGCCGGTCATGAACTGCACCAAAGAGGAATTTACGGGATTTTCACAGCTGCGGAAATTATGCCTAAATTCGTCAAGTAGATATAGCAGGGAACAGGGAACAGGGAACACTTCGGCTGCGCTCAGTGCGGTGCAGGGAACAGGGTTAAAAGTCTGTTGATATAAGCTTTGTTCCAAAAATTTGTATCTCATTTACCTGAAACGTGCTGTAAATTATAGAGACGTTGCAGAAACGTCTCTCAAATTTTGGTTAAGCCGGCGGAATTTCTGAGGGATAAGAATCTGCAATAGTTTCTTCTGCTGTTGTGGGTGGTGTTTGCATTGCGAATGGTACATCCGCACCAATTAAACCCCTTTTAATGTGTTCCGGTGTGTCCTCAAAAACCACGAACAAAGGATAGACAGTATTTGCCCCTTCACTTAAAATATGACTGTGACGGGGATTCATTAACCATTCATAGTCTTGATCAAACCAAACTTGGGTTTGTCTCCAGCGTCCCAAAAACTCGGAAAAATCTTCATGGGGACGGTGGATATAAATGAGGATTTCTACACCGGTTTTAATTTTCCATTCTGGGTCACACATTAACACTGCAATATCACAGGGTAAAACGGTTGTGTGAGCGGTTTTAGTTTGTACGTTTCTTAGCCGCACAATGGGTAGAGGAATGGTGATAACGCTTTCATCTGGACGACGTAGACTAGGGATCATTTCCCAGTATGGACGGTGTTGCTGCAAAAGTGCGATCGCTGACAAATGATTGCTATACTCAGCTAAACTCGCTTCATAGAGAGATTTTTTTACAGTCATGATTTTATTTAGTATAAATTATCGTATTAGACTATGGTAAAAACTGATTTTTCTTAGATTTCATTGGGAAGTGTTATTGAGAGCAAAACTTGATTAAAATCTAACTATAGATACATGATCTATAGTTAGAAAAATTTTTTACTTGCATCCTGAAACTTTGCTCATTCAGTTAGCCTAACTTATCAAATACAGCGAATAAAGGTAGATACATTGCCAACAAAATAGTTCCTACCATGCCCCCTAGAACCACAATCATAATTGGTTCTAAAATACTAGTTAGGGCTTTAACTGCCTGTTCTACCTCATCTTCATAAAAATCAGCAACCTTCATTAACATTGCATCTAATTCTCCAGTTTCTTCACCAATGCTGATCATTTGAATTGCCATTGGTGGGAAAACTTTTTCTTTTTGTAGAGCTATACTAATCATACCACCTTGCTGAATTTCCATCCGTGCTGCATCAATAGCATTAGATACTACTTGATTTCCTGAAGTATCCCGCACAATTTCTAAAGAAGTCAGAATCGGTACACCAGAACGAGTTAAAGCCCCAAAGGTACGACTAAATCTAGCTACAGAAGTTTTTTGGATTAAGTCACCAAATAAAGGCATTTTCAAAGAAAGACGGTCAATTGTTTCTTTACCTACGCGAGTTTTGTAATACTGTTTATATGCTATGAAAGTTCCTATAACTACACCAAAAACTACCAGAATTCTCCAACTTCTTAACACCTCACTACAGTCCATCAAGAATTGAGTTAAGGGTGGTAAAGTTGCTCCCAATTCTTTAAAAATATTCGCAAAAATGGGAATGAGAAAAACTGTCATCCCAATAAAAATTGCGGTAGCCAAAAAACCAACTACACCTGGATAAGCCATAGCTGATTTAATTTGGTTTTGTAATCGGGCTACATCTTCTAATAATTTAGCAAGACGATTCAAAACTTCATCTAGTACCCCCCCGACTTCACCCGCTTGAATCATACTCACATACAAACCATCAAAGCAGTCAGGATGCTTACGCATAGATTCTGAAAGATTAACCCCAGTTTGTACATCTTTACTAATTTCTATTAGGGCTTTTTTGAGTTTTTTGTTAGGACATTGTTCAGACAATACACCCAAGCCTCGAACAATTGCTACCCCCGCATTCACCAAAGCAGCAAACTGGCGAGAAAAAACTGCTTTATCCTTTACAGAAACGCTAGTTAAAGCATATTCTAAATTATTGAAGTCAATGTTCAATAAACTTTGTGATTGTTTTAAATCTTGGACAACAAAGCCTTGATCTCTGAGACTAGTGCGAGCTTGGGCTAGAGAATCAGCCACAACTTTTTCGCTTCTAGATTTACCTTGTGCGTCTCGGACGCGAGCAACGAAAGTCGGCATAGTTTTAATTACTTAAAAATTCAAAACTTCTAATTTAGACATCTGTAATTTAGGCAAAATTTGTGAGAATTCAGATTTTGATTTATCCTAAAATTTTCTGAATTCCAAACTCAAATTTAGTGTGCCTTAACAGCTGGTTTTGCACCTGGTTGTGGTTGTGGGACGTTGCCAATTAAACGTTGAACTTCATCAGGTTTAGAGGTTTTGGACATGGCTGCTTCAAAGGAGATTGTACCAGCCTTATATAAATCTGCTAGAACTTTCTCTAAAGTTTGCATTCCCAGTTTTCCACCTGTTTGAATAGCGGAATAAATTTGAGCCGTTTTTCCTTCGCGGATTAAGTTAGAAATAGCAGGAGTAACAATCATAATTTCTTGAGCCATTACCCGACCAAATTCTCCTGGTTTGGGGTTCTTTCTAGATACTAAAGTTTGGCTAAATACTGCTACTAATGAGTTAGACAACTGTACTCGGACTTGGGTTTGCCTTTCGTGCGGGAAAACGTCAATAATCCGGTCAACAGTTTGAGCCGCAGAACTTGTATGCAATGTACCAAATACTAAGTGACCTGTTTCCGCCGCAGAGATAGCCAAAGAAATTGTTTCTAAGTCCCGCATTTCTCCTACCAGAATAATATCTGGATCTTCCCGTAAAGCGGCTTTTAAGGCGTTAGCAAAACTCTTGGTGTCTTCTCCTAGTTGTCGTTGGTGAACTAAACTTTTAATTGGTTCATATACAAACTCAATTGGGTCTTCTACTGTTAAAATATGCTCTGCCCTAGTGCGGTTAATGAGGTCAATCATGGCTGCTAGGGTGGTAGTTTTACCAGAACCTGTAGGGCCTGTAACTAGAATTAGTCCTCTGGGTTTTTCGGACATTTCCCGCACTACGTCTGGTAAGCCTAATTTATCAAAGTTCGGAATTTTAGAACTAAGGGCACGTAAACAGGCAGCATAAGCACCACGTTCTTTATAAACGTTCACCCGGAAGCGAGCTAATCCTTTCACCCCATAGGAACAATCTAATTCCCAAGTCTGCTCTAAGGTTTTACGTTGGGTATTATTGAGCATACTAAAGATTAGTCTTTGGCATTGTTCAGGTGTCATGACTTGATCACCAATGGGTGTCAGTTTACCGCTAATCCGAAAGTAGGGTGGTAAGCCTGCGGATAGGTGCATATCTGAGCCACCCATTTCGATTAATTGTTCCATCAAATCTTCAATCATTAATTCCATGTTTCTGTTTCCTTGTTTGAGTTTTTTTGAGGTTTTTTGAATTAGTTGTCATTTGTCCAGTTATTTAATCAAAAACCAATGACTAACAACTAATGACTAATGACTAATGACTAATGACTAATGACTAATCTGTAAATCTTGGTGTCATGCAGTAGGGACAATCTAGCCATTCTGGTTTCAATTCGGCGCTACAGGTTCGACAGGTCAGGCCACTCTTACGTTTAGCTTTTAATTCAGCTTCTAAACCTGTGTCGGTGAATGTTACCCGGTCTACTTCTTCTAGAGTGGTCATACCTTGACGTACTAGGTCTAGACTGTAGGCTAGTAAGGTTTTCATTCCTTCTTCTACGGCTACTTCTTTAATGCGTTCTGTGGGTGCTTCTTGGTTAATGAGAGTTTGGAGATTTTCACTAATCTGCATTACTTCATATACACCACACCGTCCTTTATAACCAACACCGTTGCAGTTTGGGCAAATCTGATTACTGGCTTTAGCTTCTGCTAGGGCTTCTGGGGTTAAGTTATTAGCTTTGTAGAAAGTAACGGTTACATCTTTAGAAGAGGATAAACCGTAGCGGGCTAATTCTTCTTGGTTGGGGGTGTAAGGGATTCTACACTCTTTACAAACACGCCGAACTAGTCGTTGTGCTAGAACGCCGATTAAGGAACTGGAAACCATGAATGGTTCAATACCCATTTCTCCCAAACGAGCGATCGCTCCTGGTGCATCATTAGTATGTAATGTTGTTAAAACTAAGTGACCTGTTAATGCGGCTTCAATCGCTGTTTTAGCTGTTTCTTTATCCCGTGTTTCACCCACCAGTAACACATCAGGATCTTGTCTCAAAAATGCCCGTAAGGCTGTGGAAAAGTCTAATCCTTTTTCTCTAATTACTTGTACTTGGGTAATCCCCGGTAAACTGTACTCAATAGGGTCTTCTACTGTACTAATGTTAATCCCTGGATCATTTTTTTCTGACAATGCCGAATACAGCGAGGTGGTTTTACCAGAACCTGTTGGCCCTGTCACCAGAATCAACCCAAAGGGACGGCTGACCATTTCCTTAACAATATTTAATGTTTCTGGGTCGGTGATTAATTTATCTAATCCTAACTGAGTGGCGGAGTTATCCAAAATCCGCAATACAACTTTTTCCCCATAACGACTAGGTAGGGTATTTACCCGGAAGTCTACTTTGCGCCCCTCAAACATCCGTCTAATCCGCCCATCTTGAGGTAAGCGTCTTTCGGCAATATCTAAGTTAGAAATGATTTTAAACCTGGCTGTAACTGCCGGAACAATCTTTTTCGGTAACGGCTCGAATGCTTCCCTCAATACCCCATCTTTTCGGAAACGGATGCGGAGGTTTTCTTCTTGGGGTTCGATGTGAATATCAGATACTTTCTCTTGTAATGCTTTTGCTAGTATACGATTTACTAGCTTAATTACAGGTGCATCTTCTGCCCCCTTAATAGCATCCCCTAAATCGGCTTCTGTTTCTTCGGGAGAATCATCGAGGTCTAACTTATCTATCTCATCTATATCAATCTTTGTAGAATCTTCTATTTCCTTTTTCTTTTGTCGTTCAGCAAACTCATCTAAATATTGGTTAATAAGTTGCTGGTAGTCCTCTTGGGTGATGACCATGCGCTGTAAAGATAATCCTTGAGGACGTAAAACCCGGTTAAGTTCATCCGAAGCCTCTAAATTATCAGGAGCTACCATCGCCACTAATACATAGGGCGGGTTATTATCCTCATGTTTTGATAATGGAACTAGGCGATGACGACGACATATATCTATGGGAATCAGGGTTTCAATCAGATTGCCCACCATTGAGCTAGCAATCTGGTTGATTTCCGGATCAAGACATTCAACACCGTATAGTATTTTTAGTTCAAATAATTGTTGTTTTTTGTATTCCCTGAGTAATTCAGGTGATAATTGTTGCCCAGTAATGGATTCTAGCACTTCAGTTAATGGTCTGCCAGATTTGCGGCTTTCTATTAGTGCCTGCCGCATCTGTTCGTTATTGACATAACCTGATTGTATTAACTTGTTACCAAACGGTGAAAACTCTGTTCTGGTAGTGAGAGCGGTGCTTTGCCGTCCTTGTTTTGAGGAGTAAGTCATAAACTAATGAGTAGGGGAAACCTCTGCTTAAATTATTCCCATGATGTGGTAAATAATTCTCACTGATACTGGATTAAATTCCAGATAAATTTTTATTTGCTGCAAAATTTTTTGATACTATGTTATTCACACAAAATTATTTATGATTTTATTCCTGACAAATAATTATACACGGAGTGTGAAGTGTGGGGGAGAAGAGGCAAGGGGGCAAGTTAAGAGGCAGGAGGGCAGGGGGCAGGGGGCAGGGGGGAAAGAGAGATTTTGGATTTTGGATTTTGGATTTTGGATTTTGGATTTTGGATTTTGAATTTTGAATTTTGGATGTTGGATTAATAACTCCTTCATCCTCTTCATATCCCCTCTGCCCCCTGCTCCCCTGCCCCCTGCCTCTTCTCCCCTGCCTCCATGCGATCGCTCTCACCTTTTGTCACAATAATGAAAACAGTGGCATCACTTCCAAACAAATGTTCGGATCTGGACTCAGCTTAAACTGCTTGACCTTAAAACTAAGGATTTAGCAGCTAGAGCAACTTAGAGCCGAAAAAATGATCTGGAATGAGTGCACAATCATGAATGAAAATAAATAGGTAAACAATACCAACCAGCAAGTGGGTGAACAAATAGAGGTAAAGCAAGAGATGAACAGCGACTCTCCAGGCCAAATGAATACTCAAGAAGAGGTAACTGAGCAAGTGACAACCCCAATTAGTTCCCAAGAAGATACTACTGTCACTGAAGACAGTACAGCTCAGACAACTGAAGTAGATGCGGCGGCGTTAGTAGCATTGACTCAACAGATGGAGTCTTTGAAAGCGCAACTAGAGGAGCGTCAAAGTCAATATATGCGAATTGCCGCAGATTTTGAAAATTATCGCAAGCGCAACCAAAAAGAAAAAGAAGAGTTAGAAACACAGGTTAAACGCAACACAATTATGGAGTTGTTACCTGTAGTGGATAACTTTGAGCGAGCAAGAGCCCATCTAAAACCTCAAAGTGACGGTGAAATGACAATTCACAAGAGTTATCAAGGGGTTTACAAACAGCTAGTAGATTGTCTAAAACGTTTAGGTGTGTCGCCGATGCGTCCAGAAGGTCAAGAATTTGACCCCAATTTACATGAAGCGGTGATGCGACAACCCACCAATGAGCACCCAGAAGGAACAGTGCTAGAAGAATTGGTGCGTGGGTATTACTTAGGCGATCGCATTTTGCGTCACGCTATGGTAAAAGTAGCAGCTCCCCAAGAAGATGAGCTTCCCACAGAGGAAGAACCATCAAATCAGGAGGAGGGTTAAAGGAGGCAGGGGGCAGGAGGCAGGAGGCAGGGGGCAGGGGGCAGGGGGCAGGGGGGAAGAAATTTAATTAAATTAGCGTTTGAACGTTTTTCAATTGAACATTTATTTCTGCCAAGTTGCACAAATGCTTTTTTTATGTACATAGCTAGTAGTGAAGTTACAAGAGAATTTATTTAATCTTAACATTTGTTGTTATTGCTTAACATTTATCTAGTAAAAATTAGTTTTTTTATTTAAAATCAACATTTAATTCTATCTTTTGGCTGATGTATAAATATAGTTATTTTTAACACGATCTTAGGAGGAAAAAGGAAAGGAGAAAGGGCAATAAGGATTATTCATCCATAATTTAGAATTTCCATATAAACAATAAACTTCAAAGATTCTTTTAATTTTTTATTTCCTCCTGCCCCGTTCGACTCCGCTCACGGAACGCCTGCCTCCTGCCTCCTGCCTCCTGCCCCCAAACAGCAAACACTCACTAACTCCTTTACAATCCTTGACATGAATGATGGTAAGTAAAGTTTATTGAAATTTACCCACAAAATAGGCGATCGCCTGTTAATCTATGAATTACAGCAGGCAATGTTGGCGGGGGATTAGTAATATATATCTCTATCTTCATTGCTTTACTAAAGTTCACAATTTCAGAAATTAGGGTGAATGCTATAGTCTGTCTTTAAGAATCAATTAATTACCCAAAACCACAAGCAGTCTAAAACAAATCCTAGTCTTTATATTCACCCAGTACAGAAATTTCCCACCAGTAATTAACAAATTATGATGAATCATTACGCAATTGAATGGGTAGAAGCTTGGTGCTTAGAAAACGGTTGGACAGATTTATTTGTCGAGCGTCGGAATAATTATTGGGCTTTTCCTCCAGGGGGAGTGATGCCTGAACCTATTCCCATGAATGTGTTAAGAAAAATTAAAGAAGATAATGGCTTTACTACAGAAGAAATGACTTGGACGATGATAGCTGTTGTTATTACTATTGTAGCTGTTTTTTCTACTTTTTGGTTGGAATGTCCGATTCCCTTGGTATTTTCTTTTGCTTTGGATGCTGTGACAGTGGCACAGTTTGAGCCGGAGGAAGCGTGAAAATCATCAAGGTGTAGGAGAAAGATTTATTTTCCTACACCTAAAATTTTGCTTACCAAAAAATTGGGTTTAAAGCCTCGTTCTTTGAGGACGGCTTTTTGATATAGTAGTGGAAACAGGCAGGGCATTGTCTGTTGGGCGAGATAGTGTAAGACTGGCTATGCCTGCAACTGTTGTTTGAACCCAGAATCTCCGCACTTTTAAGGCGGGGAGTATGTCAACCGAATCTGCTTCGATAATCGGCATAAGAAAATTCTCGCCAAAGTTCAAAACTGCCGTCTTTGTGCAGGATGCCAATTGATGGATGCACTACCCCATTAAACATGGTGGTTTTGACCATTGTATAGTGCATCATGTCTTCAAAAATCAATTGATCACCAATTGCTAATTCTTGATCAAAAGCATAGTCCCCCATAAAGTCCCCAGCTAAACAGCTTGAACCACCCAAGCGGTAAACTTTTTTACCCGCTTCAGGTTCGCGTGCACCGCGAATGGCTGGTTTATAAGGCATTTCCAAACAATCAGGGGTATGGGCGGTAAAAGATATATCCAACATCGCATGAGTAATATCCGGCGTAGGAATAATATCTCTGACCATACTGAGTAAAAAGCCAGTTTGCCAAACAATGGCCGCACCTGGTTCAATAATTAATTGGATGTGTGGGTAACGCTGGTGAAATGCCTTGATCACATCAATGGCATGATTCACATTGTAGTCTTTATTGGTCATTAAATGACCACCACCCAGATTTAACCATTTAATCTGCGGTAAAAATGCACTAAAATACTGTTCTATATGCCAGAGAGTTTTTTCTAGTGCATAAGAATCGCTTTCACAGAGGTTATGAGAGAGAAACCCGTCTATTCCTGGTGGTAACTTGTCTCCTAACTGTTCTGGGGAAATACCCAAACGAGTATTAGGCTGACAAGGGTTATAAATGGCGGTTTGGACGGGGGAATATTGGGGATTAATCCGCAAACCTACTGAGGGTTTACGTTCAGATTGTTCTACCAGTGGTTGAAATCTTTGCCACTGAGTGAGAGAGTTAAAAGTCAGATGAGCCGCATATTTGAGTATGCTTGGCATATCTTCATCCCTATAAGCGGGTGAATAGACATGAACATCTGAACCAAACTCCTCTGCAACCATTTGTGCTTCCCAAAGCGAACTTGCGGACGCACCGGGAAGGGTTTGACGGATTACAGGAAAGCTTTTAAACAGAGCATAGGCTTTGAGCGAGATGATCACTTTTACAGGTGCTTCCCTTTGCACTCGCTCAAATACAGATAAGTTTTCCTCTAAACGTGCTGCTTCTAGGACAAAGCAGGGTGAGGGAATATTAGCTAAAGCTGGGTTGTGCCTCTGGGTCATTTTGATTAAACCTCAAATGGCGATCGCTGATCAAACACTTCATGCCAAGGCAGTCCCAAATTCCCAAGTAACTGCATAAATGGGTCAGGGTCGCACTGTTCTACATTATACACCCCTGGCTTTTTCCAATATCCTTTAACTACCATCAGCGCCCCAATCACCGCAGGTACACCAGTAGTATAAGCTATTGCTTGTGCTCCTACTTCCTTGTATGCTTCTGCATGATCACAGTTATTATAGACGTAATACCTGCGTTCTTGACCGTCTTTCAATCCCTTAATATGACAACCGATAGAAGTTTGTCCTGTATAATTCTCTCCTAAAGAAGAAGGTTCTGGTAACAGGGCTTTCAGGAATTTGAGTGGTACGATAGGAGTGCCTTCATAATTTACAGGATCAATTCTAGTTAAACCCAGATTTTGCAATACTTGGAGATGGGTAATGTAGTTCTGGGAAAAGGTCATCCAGAAACGGGCTCTTTTCAGCGTGGGTATATTTTTTACCAAAGATTCTAATTCTTCGTGATAAAGCAAATAAGACTCTTTGGGTCCGATTTCTGGGTAATCTACTGGTTGATGAATTGATAGAGGTGGTATTTCTAGCCATTCACCATTTTCATAATATTTACCTTTTTGAGTCACTTCACGGATATTAATTTCCGGGTTAAAATTCGTGGCAAATGCTTGTCCGTGATTTCCCGCATTACAATCAACAATATCTAAATATTGAATTTCATCAAAATAGTGTTTAAGTGCATACGCAGTAAAGACTCCTGTAACGCCAGGATCAAAACCACAACCAAGTATAGCAGTAATTCCCGCATTTTTATAGCGATCGCTATATTTCCATTGCCAACTATACTCAAATTTTGCCTCGTCTGGAGGTTCATAATTTGCTGTATCAAGATAGTCCACACCAGTTTCTAGACAAGCATCCATCAAGGCTAAATCCTGATAAGGCAGTGCTACGTTAATCAAGATATCAGGACGAAACTCTTTAATTAATTTGACTGTATTCTCTGCATAATCTGCATCTAAAGCCGCCGTCTTTACTTTAGGCGAGTTGATACGTTCAGCAATTCGATTACACTTGTCTAGTGTCCGACTTGCCAGTAAAATTTCGGAAAATTCTGCTTGTGCAGCGCATTTGTGTGTAACAACGTTCCCTACACCACCAGCACCAACTATCATCACCCTTGCCATATTGCCTCCTTCAAGCAGTGACTTATTTTTGCCTTCTATAATGAAGAGAAAAAAATTGTTTAGTTGCGGTTTTTGACCATAACCTACTCTATGAATAATGTCATTTCTAAAATAACATTTTAACCATTTAAAAACCCTACAGACTAGAAGCCTGGGGTTAATAAAACTCAACCTGTTGACACAAGTTAGTTAATTTGGATTTTCAGAGAGCGTAGGATCAAACCACCGTACTAATTTACCTGTTACATGAAAATAGGTCAAGTCCAATACATTCTATCTCATCTTGGCTTGATTGGGGGGGTTGTTGATATTTCTTGAAGATAGTCAGCAAATCTTGCTTTAACTTGTTCATTTGTTAAATTATTTGTCCAATATTCTACCAAAGCGTGACCATAAGCCCAAGCGTTGCGATCTGGGGTAGAGGAATTTTCTATTAATAAAGGCCAGAGGGAAAGAAGGTCAAAGTTAAGTGAGGTTTTAGGGTCATTATTAAAGAGAGAAAATAGCTCATAAGCCATTTGTAATTTACCAATAACTATCGGTAACTGTTCTACAGGTATTTTTTCCGCTAACAGGTAGGCCAGTTGAGGTGAACCGGTGGAAAAGGTAGAAATAAACTGAAGTACAGGACTTTTTAATAAAGCTGCTAGACCTTGAGTGGTGGTCATTTGGAAAGTATAATGATCAATGATTTTTGCTGCTGCGGTGGTGCGGGCTTCTAAGTTCCGCAGAAATCGAGCTAGACGGAGTTGTTTAGCAGGTGCGATCGCTTCCACTAATTCCCATGATAAAGCATCTACCCCCCAAGCAACCCGATTAATCTTTTGCTCCTCTGTCACCAACGGTAAAATTACATCACTATATTCGCCTAAAAGCTGTTGACGATATTCTGTAGCTTCCCGGATCGCAATTTCTTTCGGTTTATCTCCTGTTTGCCAGTTATAAGGCGGTTGCCATTCCCGTATCGGTCGCAATCTGTCAACTTGATTGACAATGATCATGATCGGTAAATCTGGTACTTCTGCTTGGATGTCCTGTAAAAAATCTACATCCATTTGTAAAGCCGGATCAAGGGCTGGGGTAACTAATAACAGCAAGTCAGCCTGATGCACATAATCGGCCACTAAATCCCGTAAGTCTTCCCGCTTTGCTTGTTCATAACCGGGAGTATCCCAAAGGGTGAGAGTTTCACCAGTGGGATTTTGCCAATGATAACTTTTAATTGCGTCCGTACTGGGTAAAATATCAACTTCCGCGAGTTCCGCTTGGAAGAGGGTATTGATTAAACTACTTTTCCCTGCACCTGTGCGACCTGCTAATAAAATATTAACAGGTTTTTGTTCTATCTGTTCCGGGGGTTGACCTTGGATCAGGATATCCCGTAAAGCTGTGGTTTCTGGTTTGGGGGGAGTGGGTGTAGAGGGAAGAGAGACTTTACCAGCATAAAGAGCGATCGCCTGTTTGCACAAGTTCCGCAAAGCCACTTCCCGCAACATTTGACTTAAATTAATTAATAATTCCTCAGTAGCACGACTACTAGATTTTTCACTTACTTTTTTTGCCACCGCCGCCGCCGGATTTAATAACCATTGTGCCATATTCCAAACCCGCAAAAACTTCCGGGCTGAGGGTTCTAACTTCTGGTAGACTTCGTAAGCTTGATAAGCTTGTCCGACTGTGACTTGATTTAACAAAGGTGAAAGTTTCTGCATCCACACATCTATATCATCTACAGTACCGCGAATCAGTCCATAAGCTTGGGGAACATAGATATTTAAGAGGGGGTATTTAACATCAGGATAATAAATTTGAGCGATCGCCACCACTAAATCTTGACATCTCCGCCAGAAAGTTGTCCAATCTTCCCAAATCGGGCGATCTGTTTGCGAAGCCGTTAAAACCTCTTGTAAAATCGTCTCTACCTGATTTGTTCCCTCCCCAGCCGATGGTAAAACTAAATTACCTTGTGTAGACGCTTGTAAATCCTGTTGTACCTCTGCCAAAACCGCCTCAATCTGATTTACCGTCGGCTTAGTCCAACGCACCAACAACCAGCGCCAACCCACAAACACCAACGTAAAAACCGCCCAAATCCAACTTAACCCCCAACTACTAATCTGCATTCCCGCAGCAACCAGCAGAAACGAGATAATCAACACAACCGGGGACGCTAATATTATCCATTGCCACAACTTTAAACGCACCATAAACCCATCCCATCCTAGTTAGAGTTTCTATACTGCTATTTTCCACTAATCTTTTTGTAGTGGAGGCTAGTTTTTTAGATGTATAATTATACTTATCACCAAAATCACATCCACTAAAAGTATTAATATGGCTTAATGTTAGGTACGCAAGATAACTTTTTTTGCCCTAAAGTAAAACTAAGAAAATCTGCTAGGGAAGCGCGAGAGAGAATTCTTCCTAACAAAGAAATTCTTAACCAACCATTCTCTAAGCCTAGAAATAATGTTGCTGTAGCTGAGGTACAGATTCAAGGTAAAGTAGTTTGTTATAAAGAGGCCACATCTAACTACAAAAGTCCAATTCCTCAACCTCTACCAAAGTCAGAAGGAGGAAGATTTGAACCAAGAATATCCCCCCGTACAAATCGGATGATGAATACTGATGCGGAATTCAAATTATTAACAGCCATTGCAGATGATATTGATATGCACTATGATAAACAAGTAGAAGCCTATCTCTATCTTTACTCAGAACTAGAACCTTGTGAAAGTTGTGAAGATATAATCAGACAGTTTAAGGAGGAGTATTCAAATATCAAAGTAGAAGTATTCTGGGATTGGAGGTATCTTCCCCAAATTCCAAAATAAAATTATTTATAGATTGTATTTATTGATCAGCACTTTTTTAGACTTTTGAAGGAGAAAATCATAATGACAATATCATCAAGTCAATTTACCAACTCCAAATTTCATACACTAAATACAATACCTAAACCTCTCGATATTTTATTTCATAAAATCAAACTAGAACATTATGCAGAGTTATATGAATCAGAAGCAGACGGAAATGCCTCATTAAGAGATGATTTAAATCAAGTTCTAGAAGTAATGAGCGAAGGTAATCATCAACTCAATCATCTACGATATCTCTGGATGACTTTGATTTTAACTTTGGCTGTCGAACCAACATTAGAATACTATAAACCTAGTCATTCATTGCCAAAAAAAATTATCAAATTAATAATTTTATTATTACGCAACATTGCTAATAATTCCATCAAAAGTGCATATATCTCTCATGTTTTTATTGACAAATTGACTAAAGAATTATTTAAAAATCAAGAATCTTACTTTCATGTGGAAGGAGCAGATTTTCAGGAAATTAGTGAAGCATTAGATGTTTTTTACAACGCACTCAAGGTTATTAACTATGATCAATCAATAGAAGCGTTGTTAGAAATTTTAGATGATTGCTTAGAAGGTTATGCAATTTTTCCAGGTTCATCTGGCAGACGTGAGCTATTTGATTGGTGGCTACTAGAAGTAGTACCAGCTAGTTGGTACTTGTTACCTCCTAAAACTTTTTATGTTGTAGAAGGTTTAGAAAATCAGGTAGAAATTAAATTACGTCAGACCCGTTTACTAGAAAAAGTCAGTGCTGAAATATGGTATACTGTATTAAGGGAAATAATTGATAAGCCAATTCAAAAATCTAATAGTTTATCTAATCCTTGTATTCCTATTTATCCGTGGCATAACGATAGGTATACAAAAATAAATATTAGTGTAGGCATTAATTCTATCCCTGACAATACACCAGTAGTTTGTTTTGCATAGTAAATTGAGTAGTAATTACATGAGTGAACAACAAGATATTAAAGAAGAATTACTAGGTAAACTTCTCCAATCTCTTCAAGACAAAGAATTGAATAGTGAAGAGAATGATTTGTTTGAAGAAAATAAAACTTATGGGGAGGAATACATAGATAAACTACGGTCAGCTTGCAATAACTTAATTAAAAAAGAGTCTTTTCAAGTTGGTCAACTGGTCAAATGGAAAGAAAATCTGAAAAATAGGAAATTACCTAGAAAAAATCAGCCTGCAATTGTGGTTGCAATACTAGATGAGCCTATAATTAGCAATGTACAAGAATCTGGTAGTCCATATTTTAGAGAAACTCTGGATATCGTATTAGGAATATTGCTTGAAGATTATGTTTTTCTAACATTCTATTATGACAGTAGGAGATTTGAGGCATACTAAATATTAAACAAATTTTTTTAAATTTTATCTTAATGACAGATTTGGGATTTTTATCAAAAAAAATAATTAGATGGGTGTGGCATTTGCTCAACCCATCTGATAAATTACGAATTAGGAATCAGGGGAAATTTGCACAGAACCACAATGTTTACAATAAGGTAAATGTCTGTAAGTAAAATTGTGGCATTCTGGACATTCTACATATTGATGATAACCGCAATGGGGACAGTGGAGATCATCCCGGCGGATTTTTTTCGCGCATCGAACACAGCGTAATTTTTGAACTCGGTTTGCTGCTTGAACTTTGCTATTAAAGACAACTTTTTGAAAAAACTTGATAATTCCAAAACCAATGAGAGGAACTAACAAAATATAGATATAACTGACAAGGAAAAGTAAATTACCTACCAGCCTTCTGATAATGTCAAAAACAAATTGAAAGATAATATCAACCTGTAGGAATTGGAAGACTTTCAGCAGTAGGGGTATACAAAATATTACTAGCAAATGCCAGCTAATTAATGCTATTAATCCATATCTTCGACGTTGTGCAAAATTATGAACTAATGCAGCAATGAGAATTAAAGGTAAGAGAAATACAGACTGCAAACCAAATTGAATACTGGGATACCAAAATGATGCTTGCCGATAACCTTTATTAACTTCATTAAATTTAGCATCATCTTTCAGGAATTGGAAAAAACTGACACTTTCCGGTGCTGATACTAATTGTTGTTTGAGGTTGTCAATTTCTTTTTTAAGTGTAGAAATCTGAGCATTATTTTTGTCTAACTCTTGTTTAGCCTTTTCTGCACCGACTAAATTAATTGATTGGTTGCGTGGTTGGTTAGCTATTCTTTCTAATAAACTGGAGTCATATTGACTGCGAATTGTGCTATTAGTCCGTTCCAGCTTGCTGATTTGTTCTTGCTTATTTTCAATTGTTTTAATAGTTGCCTGTCTGGGCTTGGTATTGATTTTGTCTTTATATTCCGCATATTCTAAACAAGTAGAATAAACTTTACCTAAACGGTCTTTTTCTTGGTTGAGGTAATTTTGTCGAAAAGTTTGATTACTTAAATAGCTTGGGTTCGGTGGGAGGTAACTTGGTTGAAAAGTTGGGTTATTGGTGTAATATGTTAATGTATTTCGGATAATTTCATAGTCTTTATCTGGTTTTTTACTGGTGCGGTAACTATCCCATTCATAATGACAAGGGTAAGCTTGATAGGGGTCAAGATGCCATCTACTAATATCATCTAGTCCAGTAAAAACGTTAACTAAAATGAAAATATCAATCACAATAATGACAATTAAACTCACTTTATTGAGTGGTTCATTATCAATTGTTCTGGACTTTCTAAAAAACTGGTGCAAAAAACGGCGGATGAGAGTAAACATCTGTTTTTCTGATAGATTTTAATAAGGTTGTTATAGATGTTGTTCAGTTTTACAATCTTCTATAAGGTGATTAACTGGATGAATAGCTCAACAGAGAAATGAGATTTCTTTATTATTGACACCCATATCACTCTAAACTTATGCAACTGATACTTAATTAGAGTGCATCAGAGGATGTTTGTAAAGTCAAAAAGTTGACTGAAAAACCTCTCTCCAAACCTCTCTCCTACAAGGAGAGAGGCTTTAAAACCCCCATTCCCTTGTAGGGAAGGGGGGTAAGGGGGGTTAGGTTTTCGGGTTTTTTGTTTCATAAAATCTTTTAAAACATCCTCTCAAATATCGAATATAAGGTTGTTTACATTATCCATTCAGTCTGATACACCCTACAGTATATGTTTCGTGTAAATCTTATCGCTTTTTAGTATATCTCCCATACAAATAAATCTATTCTAGGATGTAATTAACTTGGTGTAATTGTTTGTTAGCTTAAATGTGCTTCTAAGTTAAGTTGAAGCAGCTAATAATATTTTTAAATTAAAAGTGTTTCTCGATTACATTTTTATTACCTGTATATATGGTAAGATAGAAAGCTTTATTAATGAGAATTTTATTAAAAATTTTGGTGAAAACAAATTAATCTTTGGTAAGTAACTTGATTATTAATAAATTGTAAATAATAATTACAAAAAAGCATAAAATATATCAGATTCACAGTTATAGTTTATAGTCAGGTTTTGACCTTCAAGATCAAATTTTCTGATAGTAAGTAAAATTTCCTCTGCTTAAATCAAATTTTATTTTGATATTTTCAGTAATAGAAATTATCAAAATTTGTCATATTACCAAATAGGAGAAGTCATGCAAACTAAGATGCAGTTTAGACCTATATCTCATAGTTGGGTTGCAGTACACCCAAATCCTCAAGGTGTAATTCAATTTATTGGGGGTGCTTTTTTTGGAACTTTTGGCCCGATGTTCTTTTACAGATTTCTGCTTCAGTCTTTATTTGATAGTGGCTATACAATTGTTATTTTACCTTTTAATTTTACCTTTAATCACTATGTAGAGGCTGGTTTTTTGATTAAAGAACAATATGCGATTTTACCGGAATTGGTCAGAATAGCTAGTAGAACTCCTGGCTATAAATATGATATTTATTTAAAGGAAACTAACTTCTATTGGTTAGGTCATAGTATCGGTTGTAAATACATTTCGCTGTTAGAAGGATTCAGTGCTTTACCAGAAAATGAACAAGACCGAGAGAAGTTTATTCAGAATTTAGTTAAAAAGAACGCAGAAGCAGTGATTGCAGATATTGAGGTTTTAATTCAACAATTGCAGTGGGAGATTAAACAAGCTATAGAATTAATAAAAGTCTACACTGGCAAGGAAATTACTATCAATAATATCTTTATTAAAAATCAGGAGTCTGTGTTATTAGCTCCTGTGAATAGTGGAACTGAAAGTGCTATTCCTCAACCTATAGCCGGAATTGTTGATGCTTTGGGTTTGGGTGTTAAACCAACACCTTCTTTGACATTTGACTTAATCAAAAAGTCCAATTTATTTAATTTATTGGGTGTAGTTTCTTTCCGTGCTGATAAGATTGCTAAATCAACGGTGCAATGGTTTGAAGAAACTTTTGCTAAACCCAAAACAGCAGATGGTAAAGCAAATCCCTACTATAGACCAGATTTTAATAATTATTGGCTGAAGGATCAGAGGGGAGGACATTTAAGACCGCTTGGCTTAAGAGTGGGAAATACTGTGATTAATTTCCCAGATTTCTTTAGAATACCTCTGTTTGAGTCAGCTAATCAACGCTTTCAAGGATTTGAATTTCTAGTTATTCAACTATTACAAGATGTGAAGAAAAAAGGACTAGAAAGCGAAAAGAAAAGCAGTCAGCATTAATTGAATTTATTAACAATTAATTATCTCAGGCTTTGCTTAATTGAAAGGGAAGCAGAGCCTGTTTTTTGTATTCCTAGTGCAAGAAGGCAGCAGGCAGGAGGTAAGAAAGTTAATTTAACTGATGTTTGATAGGGTTCAAATGGATAGTTATTTCCGCCGTGCTGCACTAGTTTATCTTTTAAATTAGATGCAATAAATCTAGTTCTTCGGTAGTCATAAGATTGTTGTTTGGGGCAGTTTCATAATAGCGGGAGAATGATTGAACTGCGGCGTTAACAATTCTGTAATTGTTTTCTCTCTCTGGGGTAAAAGTATTGTTAACAACAGTAGTTGGAGGTTCTTCTACTTTTGGTTTTTTCGTATCACCAAGATGTAATTCTAAACCATTTTCACCAATGCTAATCATTACAGGGGGAAAAGGAGGAAATATACTATCAGATTTATTTTTGTTTTCGGTGACATCTGTAGAAGTAGAGTTGAGGGAATTTTTACTATTAGCTGAGGTTTTGGTGAGAATATTACGGACTTGGCTTTCGGTTAAGTTAGGGTTAGCACTTAACATTAAAGCTACTACTCCAGCAACATGAGGAGCAGCCATAGAAGTACCGCTATAAGTTCCATATTGATTACCTGGTAATGTTGAATAAATATCAACACCTGGAGCTGTCACATAAGCTAATTCATTAGAACCGGAACGATTAGAGAAATCAGCTAGGTTTTTATTTCTATCTACTGCACCAACAGCAATTCCATTATTATTAGCATAGCGAGCAGGATAGGAGGGGGAAGAGTCGCCATCATTACCAGCAGCCATGACAACTATAACATTTTTACTGCCGGCATATTCTAAGGCTGCTTTAAGTGCGTTATTAGAAAAATAACCACCTAAACTTAGATTAATTACTCGTGCACCATTATCTACAGCGTAGTATATTCCTTTAGCGATCGCACTATAAGAACCTGAGCCATTTTCGTCTAAAACTTTGATGGGCATGATTTTGGAGTTGTAAGCAATGCCAGTTACACCAAAACCGTTATTTTCTCCGGCAATAGTCCCCGCAACGTGTGTACCGTGGCCGTTATCGTCATAAATTTTATTGCTGTTGTTGTCAAAATTCCAACCCTGGATATCATCAATATAACCGTTGCCATCATCATCTATACCATTACCAGCAATTTCTCTAGTATTTGTCCAAATATTATTTTTTAAGTCTTGGTGATTGTAGTCTACACCTGTATCTAAAACCGCGACAATTATTCCTGCACCAGTAGAACCATTTTCCCAAACTGTGGGAGCATTAATTAAATCAGCACCCCAATTATTACCCCCTAATAATGGTGCTTGATTGGTGGGATTTTGTCCGGTAGCTTCTCTGATGGCTTCTCCTGCATCTATTAAACCAAAACCTGTTTTAGTGTCGTAGCTGCTATTATTAATAGTCGGTTGATTTTGTTCTGGCTGATTGCCAAAAAGTTCATCTAGGAAACTCCAACTACTGCGACTACGCAAATTTAAACTAGTGTCAAATTCTGTTGTAAATGTATCAACGGCAGAAACTGAAGTATAATTAATTCCTTGGTGGGGTGACAAATTGTTAGTAATATCTCTGGACATAAGTATTTTTTCCTCAAAAATATCAATACAGTAGGGAACAGGGAACAGGGAACAGGGAACAGGGAACAGGGAACAGGGAACAGGGAAAGAATCTGTGTAATTAATTCTGCTTTACTACTTAATATCAATAGAGTAGGGAACAGGGAACAGGGTTAAAAGTCTTTTTAATGTTTGTACTTTACATACCTGATACCATTTCCCAAAAACTAGGATACTTATAGATTGAGTGTAGAGACATAGCAGTGCGATGTCCTATTGAGAGTATTTGTATCATTATTAAAGTAAAATGGTATGAGATGTGCTGTATTTTTTAACAACAAAAATCTATCAAACTTCTATTATGTAAGAGTTTGTCGGCAGAAATTATTACCCTCAATTCATAAATACTATAAATTATGGTTTGAAAAAGCTAATTTAATTACAAACATTATGAATCCAAATTTTAATCAAGTGGTATTAAGTAGTTTGGCATAATTAATTACACAAATTATTTTTCTGTTTCCTATTCTCTGTTGTATAAATTTCCACGTTTTATACTTTCATAAATACTAGATAGTAAATTTTTAAACACAATGTTTCTAAATTCTTCGTTGTTCATTACTTCCATAAATATTTTTTCGTTGCCTTCCATGCGTTCAAGAAAGAGGTTCTCTAGATGTTTTTCTAGGACTGGGGCAAAGTTTTCTTGTGTGTTGACCTGGGCAGCTTGTTTAATAGATTCATTAGCTAAGACTGTTTCTGTAATTTGCTCGAAAAAGAGTTGATCCGCTAGGGTAAAATTAGTAGAAAATCTTTCATTTAGAGAATCAATAAGTTGAGATAGGGGAACTTCTTTATCTGGCTGACGTGTTCCGACGGCTAAAGCACCTTTTAACGGTTCTGTTGTATCTTCATTTAAGTCAATTTTACCTTCACTAATTTTTTCTAAACGATAAAATTTTAGTTCTATATCTCCAGATAAATCAATTTTGGGAGCTTGCATACTTTGGGGTAATTTTTTTAGGAGAAACCGCCCATAAGCATAGAGTTTTTCTAATTCTGAATCTTGGTAAGGGATAATTTGGGCTAGGAATAAATAAAGATTACGAAAGCTAGTTAATTGACTTCTAAATAGTTCTTTTTCTGCATCTGAGAGGGCTTGATATTTTTCAATAATTGGGTCTAGTAAGCTGTTTAATTTTTTATGTTCGCTGCCAGTTAAAGAAGTTTTCGGACGAAACCAAATTTCACACCATAGGGTTAGTTTTATTCAACCGTTCCTATTTTTTCCCTTGGGTAGTTTGGATAAAATTAATAATTTCCGACGTAAAAAGTGCGGTTTCTGGGTGATAGTCCGACCGGTTGCCTTGATGATAGCCACTAAATTGCAGCAGTTCCCGTTCAATGATATCTTCAAATTTTTCTTCAGTGTACATAACTTATGGAGTATGAATATAAATTAAGTATATATAGAGTGGGAATTTTGGTCAAAATCCCAAATAAAAGCGAACAATTGTAGTAAATCACCACTTCAGTATTTTTCAAAAATCAAATCGAAATCCGATAACTGATTCAGACTTATGAATCTATCGTAGGGGTTTAGCACTGCTAAACCCTCTCCCCTGTATTTGTATCATAATTTAATACATAAGGTGAGCATTTCCTAGAATAATTGTTGTTAGTGATAATTTTCCTAATCATGCCCACCCTACACATCAACTAATTTTCTTCCTGTAAATCCTCAAATCCTGGACATCCTGATTCAGACATCAAAATTTATTCTGAGGCGGTTTCATCGCTAACTAAATCAGGTTGTGCATCTAACCATTTAATCAAATCTTCTAAAGATTGTAAATCAAAAATCGCCTCTGATAAATTTTCTAATTTTTCGGAAGATAAACTATCAATCCGCTTTTCTAAACTAGGCTCAATATTGATAAATCGCCGTTTTAGTTGTTTTTTAATAATTCTCAATTCTCCTTGTGTAATACCTTGTTCTATACCCTTTTCCATCCAACTGGTAACAATTTGCATAACTTTTTCCTCCTCAACTAAGTTAGCTTGTTTTAATTCTCTTTCTAGTTGTTGTTCTTCGGCGGCGTTTAGTCTCAGATAAGTGTCAATAAAACCGGAAATTAATTCC
>DATGXB010000099.1:0-7672 GCA_035299225.1 Nostocaceae cyanobacterium
CCTGAGCGTAGTTTGACTGCACCAAATTCATCCTTTTCTACATTTTGTGCTTCTATTTGTCTTGCTGTTTGCAAACAATCATTCACTATCAGTGCTTGGGTTTGTTCTGGTTGCTGCTGAACTATAATCTCTACTTTTTCTAACGCACTCAGTATGATACTTAATCCTACATTTCTTTGCTCTGGGTCATCCCAATTCAAGTCTAGTGCTGCCTTCAGACTTGAGCCTGCAATAATTTCTACTCCCATTTCTTGGGCTATTTCTTCCAGCTCCCTCCCCTGCTGGTTTGATATCACGCCAATCGCTTTTTTCAGTGCGTGTCCCAATAAATTATATGTATCTTCCACTTTTGATGCTCCCCATAATGGGCTAGAATCTAGGGCTGCTCTTAATTGTCTTGAGCCAAAACCCTTGGTTTCTTCTGCTAGTTCTATTGTTCTTTCAATTAACCTCCTATCTAAACCTTGAATTATCAGTGCACTTCTAAATCTCACTAATGTTGCTTGTGAAAATGGTGCTTGCTGACAATCTAAGCAATCCAACACCAATTGCCACCTTCTATCCATGACTAATGCTTCTATTGCTTCTGCGTCTGATGCTCCTGTATAGGCTTGTAATATGGTTACTAATGCTAACTGTGCAGGAGGTACTGGTGGTCTTCCTTTAGACGCATCTGCATAAAGTTTCGAGAGTTCTTCCTGAAATTCCTCATTAAATAGTTGATGACGACATTCTCGCAAAAATGTAAATAGCTTTGCTCTTTTTATGCGCTTGACAATCATTTTCTCTTGCGTATTCAGTTCTGTTGGTGGATGCCAATAATCTTGTCGCATAAGTATATTCTTGGTTTTTATCACTTTTCTGTGTATTATATATGCCTGAACTCCTGTTAAATTTTTTCTTTACATTTTGTGAAATTGCTGTTTCACCTGCTAATGTCTATAATCCTTATCTAGTCAGCTTTTTCTTGATTCTCTCTCCTCGAAAACAACTTGATTTTGACCTTCTTCCTTGATTAATGAATTGGTGTTCTAGTAATCTGTAATTGATAACAAATAATAATTACTGTTTCCCTTCCACAAGCCGTTATCCCAATAATATGAGTACCACCATTTGCCCATTGAAAATGATCTAACCATCTTTGTTGACGAGGATTAAACAAAGATACAGATTCATTAGTCACAGGATCATTAGCAGTTATTTTTGCTCCTTTGAATTCATTACATTGAATGTCAATTTTAATTGGTTTTTTAGAAATAGAATTTATATTCTCATCCTTGTATCTCTCTCGCTTGACGCAACTTATCCCGCAATTGTTCAATCACAATTTCCCCATCAATACCTTCTCCTCTATCTAATTGTTCAATAGCAATATCAACCTTCTTCCGTGTTTCTTCTAACCATTGCTGATAACCTTTTTCCCATTCCACAAGCAAATGTAAAGCTTTACTAATTACATCTTCAGGATTTGTATATTTACCAGTTGCAATTTGCGCTTGGATAATTTCCGCTAATTCCGGGTTAATTTGGATATTCATACGATCATTTGTCAGTAGGTAATGTTACAAAAGTTATATTTCAGACTCATTCATATCGGCGGAAAGGCTGCATCTACAATTGGTTGATATACTATAAATATGTTTACAAACTCATATCATATTAACCTTAACAATATATGACAGTTAACCAATTTAACCCCTATCTTTCCCCAGAGGAATACTTAGAATTAGAAAAATCCAGCCCTATTAAACATGAATATATCCAAGGGCAAATTTACGCAATGGCAGGTGCTAGTGATGCTCATGTAACAATTACTGCTAACTTAGTCACCCTATTAAGAAATCATATTCGTGGTACAGGATGCCGTGTTTACGTCGCTGACATGAAAGCTAGAATAGAATCTCTGGATATTTTCTATTATCCTGATATTATGGTAACTTGTGACCAAAGAGATAGAGATTTTGAATATTTTAAACGCTATCCTAATTTAATTATTGAAGTTCTCTCACCTGCTACCGAAGCATTAGATAGAGGTGATAAATTTAGTGATTATCAAGAATTAGAAACTTTACAAGAATACGTTTTAGTCAGTCAAAATCGTCAAAGAATAGATTGCTTTCGACGCAACTCTGAATCCCGATGGGTGCTTTATAACTATAGAGAAAATCAAGAATTAGAATTAACCAGCATCAATTTTAAATGTCCTGTCAGCGATGTTTATGAAGATGTTACTTTATCCAATAATTTGAATAAATAAAAGTGATTTTCAATGGATACTATAGTTAATCATTCTTCAATTGTTAATTCTGGCATTGTGATTAATTCTCGTTGTAATTCTAGGGGTGCATAATCAACATCAGCAGGGGCATTATTTTGGATAGATATAAATTTATATAGTTATTTGATTGCTTTTAAGGATGGTTTTTAAAGGTTATTACTAAGTTAGGAGAGTGAATGGCGATGGCGAAACGCCCAGCGTAGCTGATCGCACAACACCCACCGTAGGCGATCGCAAAATGCCCACCGTAGGCGATCGCAAAACACCCACCGTAGCTGATCGCAAAACACCCAGCGTACTGGAATCAAAGCCAAGGCTTCTAAGCAATTTTACTTATAAATATCCTAGTTGATTTTGTATCGAGTTATTAAAAAATCACATTATTACTTATATCAGGGTAAAATCGAAAAGATACTTACTCATATACCAAAACTCAAGCTTGCTCAGGGTAAATATTTAGCATAGCAGTGTTTCTACATCCTATCTCAATATAACAATGAAAATAGCACCCTTACCCCCCAACGAAGGCAAAAGGTTAAAAGCACTTTATAGATACCAAATTCTTGATACTGATGCTGAAGCAGGATTTGATGACTTAACAGCATTGGCAGCATATATTTGTGGTACACCTATAGCTTTAGTGAGTTTAATAGATGAAAATCGGCAGTGGTTTAAATCAAAAGTTGGCATAAATGCAACAGAAACTCACAGAGATTTAGCCTTTTGTGCTCATGCAATTTTACAACCCGATGATTTATTAATTGTCCAAAATGCTTTGGATGACGATCGCTTTTTTGATAATCCCTTAGTTACCTCAGATCCTAATATTCGTTTTTATGCTGGTACACCTTTAGTCACCAAAGATGGTTTTCCTATTGGAACTTTATGCACAATTGATCGTATTCCCCGTTATCTTGATTTTCAACAGAAGGAAGCATTACGCAAATTAGGTCATCAAGTTTTAACTCAAATGGAATTAAGAATTAATGTAGCTAATCTAGAAAAAAATATTCAGCAACGTCAGCAAATAGAATCAGATTTGCGCTTGAGTAATCAGTATTTACGTCAAACTCTCCAGAAGCTAAAACAAACTCAAGCAACACTAATTCATAGTGAAAAAATGTATAGTTTGGGACAAGTAGTAGCTGGTGTAGCTCACGAAATCAACAACCCAATTAACTATATTCAAGGTAATATTAAACATATTAGTTCTAATGTACAAGATTTACTAGAATTAACCGAATTGTATCAAAAACATTACCCAAACTCACATCAAGAAATACAAGCAAAAGAAAAAGAAATTGATTTACCTTTTATCAAAGATGATTTATTAAAACTCATTAGTTCTATGGAAGGAGGAAGTGAACGAATTAAACAAATTGTTTTATCATTGCGTAATTTTTCTCGCTTAAATGAGTCACAAAAGAAAACTGTTAGTTTACATGAGGGAATTGATAACACTCTATTGATTTTACATCATCGTTTAGAAGCGACAGACCAATGTCCTCAAATTCAAATAATTAAAGATTATAGTGAGATTCCATTAATAGAATGTTATCCTGGAGAATTAAACCAGGTGTTTATGAAGATTTTAAATAATGCTATTGATGCGTTAGAACAAGCTATAATTAAACATCCTAACAAAACACTTCAGCCAAAAATTAAAATCCATACTGAACTAAAAGATTATAAAGATTATAATGCTGTAGTAGTCAAAATTTCTGATAATGGCGTAGGTATTCCCAAAGATATTTACAAACGAATTTTTGACCCATTTTTTACTACTAAACCCATTGGACAAGGTGCGGGTTTAGGATTATATTTAAGTTATCAGATAGTTGTAGAAAAACATGGAGGTGCTTTAAAATATCACTCTCAAGAAGGACAAGGAACAGAATTTTGGATCGAAATTCCCTTGAAAAAATAAGTTTTATACTAGCTCTTTCTTCAGAAGAATAGTTAATCTTTAAGGCAATTGACTAACAATTTAGCCTCTCAGAAAATTTTTTTATAAGATTAAAATTAGCTTGTTAATACTTAATAAATCAATTTTTTTGGAAATCCCTATCTCCTCTTCTACCAAAGGGGGAATGAAGTACAAACGTTAAGAATAAACCCTGATCTTAAAGGATTTTCAACCTTATTCCTGTTCCTTAATATATTTTTTACAACATCAAATGTAGAGACATTCCATAGAACATCTCTACATCAAATATTTAAGCCTTAAAAGTCAAAACCGGACTTAACCTAGCGACAACTTCCACCATTCCCGCTTCCACTTGTACATCAATAACTGATTGAATTGGTTTATAAGCGGCTGGTGCTTCTTCAATGCGGCGTTCTTCCCGTAAAGTGATACAATTAACACCAGTTAAACCTAATTCTTCTTCACTGTGTTTTGCACCTTGACGGTTTAACTCAAAGCGAGAACGTAATCTTCCCGCACCATGTGAAGCAGAATTACAAAAAGCCTCATTACCTTTACCTACCAATAAATAAGAATAAGCACCCATTGAACCAGGAATAATTACAGGTTGTCCCATTTCAGCCGGACAAGCACCTTTGCGGGTAATCCAATGATTTATTTGTGCCGATGGTAAGGTAATATTGTGCGGTAAATCGTAAACTAACGGTGCTGCGACATCTCCATAAACCTCTCGTAACCGCAAACGTAGCAACTCGGCTAACAATAAACGATTGATAAAACCATAATTGGCGGCTGTGGCTTCTGCTTGCAGGTAACTTGCTACAAGTTCCGGGTGAGAATAGGTAGAAAGGGGGAAAATGTGCGATTCTGGATATTTGACACCCTGCGGCCAAACCGCTTTAGCTTTGTCTCTCCACATTCCGCCAATATATTTACCGACGTTCCGCGAACCAGAATGTATCATAAATGCCATTTGTCCTTCCCGCACTCCCCATGCATAAGCTAAAGCACGGTTTTCAATTTTATCAACTCGCTGGACTTCCACAAAATGATTACCACCACCAATAGTCCCTAGTCCACCATCTCGCACCACTCCGCTATCGGGAATGAGTTCTTCTGGTGCAAGCTGCCAGTTACCATCCATTGAACCCTGTAAAAAGATGCGGTTTGACTCTTCGGCAATTTGTAACAAATCTGACTTAACTATGCTTCCCGTTGGTTTGTCCAACATCGCATCAACCCAACCTGTTACCCCATACTGAAACAAAGCCTGCATGGTTTTCGCTGTCATTGTTACATCTCTAGTCCCGAAAAAATAATCACCTTTCATCAGTTCTACAAACTGGTTGCGTTTAGCTAAAAACCTTTCAATAGTTAAATCAGCAACGTGTAACCGCATCCCGCAATTAATATCTGATCCAGTAGCAGCAGGTATAATCTGATTCTGGGTTTCTACAACTGAACCAATAGCTATTTCCCCATCACCAGGATGAAAATCGGGAGTAGCACAAGCGCGACACACACAACCCCCAGCCGGATGCTGAACATTAGCTAGGTTTGCTAACTGCTTTAGTGCTTTGGCTTCTACTGGGAAATCTGCGGGTAATAATACCTCAGCTATGGGTGCATCAGATACACGGTTTAAACTGACGGAATAGGTTTGATTTTGATAATTGAGATTTAAGCCTTCTCGTGATAAGGCTCGCATGAGACGCTGTAAATTTTTTGGCTGCATAAATCTGTCTGAGTCGAAAATTTGACTCTTGAGGTTGAGGGGATAAGGGAGACAGGGGTTCAGCAGCCGCGTCTCAGTTACGTTAGAGTGTTGCTTGCTGGAATAGTTAGCTAAACAACAGATAATTTTTGATCAGGATTACACAATTACAGATAACACAATGGGGCTGAATTTGGCAAGTGTAAAGTTTTGTAAATTACTCTAGATTCTCCTCTCTACTGGAGAGTTTAAGATCAAGCCAAATTGTACTGATTTTATTCAGTATTGCCTTAAATGCTTCTTGAGGAAGCAAAAGGAGCAAAAGTTATGTTAAATCGGGCTTTTGGATTATTATTGAGTGGTGTAATGACTTCTTTCCTTTTCACTACAGGATCAGTTAACACCGCTACAGCAGAACATAACCACCCTTCAGCATCTCCTGCAAATACAACTAACACCACACCACACCAGCAAAACCATAATCAACATTTCCTCAAAATGATGATTCATCACAATCAAAAAGGTGTGGAAATGGCAGATTTAGCCATAGAAAAAGCCACAAATCCAGAAGTTAAGGAATTGGCTGCTAAAATTAAGGTAAGTCAAACTCAAGAAATTGCACAACTGCAAGCATTGCATAAGCAATTATATGGTGCTGAAGTTCCCAGAAATATGAGTTGTCCAAAAATGCAGCAACAAGAAAGTGAGAATAAGCCTAGAATGTCTATGCACTCAAGAATGATGAGTCTAGAAACATTAAGAAATGCTGCTAATTTTGATCAGGAATTTCTGCAACGTATGATTCATCATCATCAAATGTCTGTGATGATGGCACAAAAAGCAAATACCAGTGCTACTAACTCACAACTGCGCGACTTAGCAAAGGATATAATCAAAACACAAACGGCTGAAATTCAACAAATGCAGAAATTATCTCCTGTTGCATCTTAAGTTCTCGTTTATTTGTTGTTCATTAATTGTTGGCAATTTATGACTATTCAACTCACAGTTCCCGGAATGGCTTGTTCTACTTGCGCTAACAATATCACTAATGCCATCAAAGCTATTGATGCTAATGCTATTGTTGCAGCTGACCCTAAAACTAAGTTGGTGAATGTAGAAACTCAAGCATCAGAAACAATCATTAAGGAAGCATTAGTTACTGCTGGTTATCCTCCTGCATAATTTCATCACCACAAATTAAATATAGGATTCCTGTTTGATTTTTGAAAAAAACGTAGGTGGGCATTTATCAGTATAATTCGCTATCATTCAGGATTTAACCAAAAAATACCCACCCTACACATACCTACAATTTTTCACGAATCATTTAGGATTCATCTAGAAGGGATGTTATAAAAAATATCTCTTCTATTTATTGTTTAAGAATATCTAATTTGTAACAATAGCCGATTAGCTTTTGTGGGAGGTTTTAGCTTATGAATACAAGCTGGATCTTGCACAAAACCAAAGCCTTGTTTACCAGTAATTATTAATTCATCGGCTTTTCCATAATAGTTATAAATTTCTTCATCGGTTTGACAGTTAGAAGACAATAACATTTTTAATGGTTTTCGTTTTTGTGAATTTCTGATCATTATGTGCGGACCTGAATCTAAGAGGATGTTTTAAAAGTAAAAGGTAGTAAAAAATCATGCCAATCGTCTGACCATAATGCGAATCATGGCAATGTAAATAAAAGTCTCTGTAGTTTCGGGTAATCGTTCATAATCTTTGCTCAAACGCCGACACC
>DATGXB010000100.1:0-36974 GCA_035299225.1 Nostocaceae cyanobacterium
TCAATACTTCGGACAATTTTTAGAACGAAGCCACAAAGCTTACAGCGTATGGAGTCTAGGAAATGTCGAATTAAATGCAACTCAGGTGTAGACCTGACTTTGATTTAATTATTGTTGGTAACTCAAAGCCCTAGAGGATAAGCGATACAGCCACCGAAAAAGTGTCCGAACCATTGTTAATATCACTTTTTTGCATGATTCTCTTTAATTAAATCACACCTAATCATTCTCAATACCCCTGTTTTATCAAAAAGCGAATGAAAATAATTTCCTAATTTTAAAATTTAGATTAGCTCAAGGTTTTAAAATCTTAATTTCTAACAAGAAAATTAAATTATAAGTAAATCGCTAAAAGCATTGATAAACAAAGGTCTTCAACTTTGATTTAGCCAGATTGACAACAGAATAATATTCATACCTGACAAAATTACACTAAAACTACCGATTTATAGAAGTTAATTCTTAAAAACAGACATTAATATATACAGGTAACATAAATAATCCATTGAAGCAATTAATTTACAATCAAAAAAATGTAGTAAACAATACTTACATTCTCAATTGTTTGTGAAATACTACTATCTATTCAAATTAACTACAGTAAGTCGGTCGAGTTACTGGACTATAATAATAAAGTGATGCTTTTACTACCCTATTCTTGATTTTGTTACTCAGTAGTTGTATAAAAGTATTTACACAGCAGGAGGACTAATTGACAAGGGTTTTAAGTGCTTTGAATAAGTAATTAATTTTAGCAAGGTACTTATATGCTAAAGATTTAATGTACTTAAGTAATTTCAGCAAAATTTATTCAGTGTTATCAATTCAATATGTAGTTATATGACATACTTACCCTTGTTCTGTTTGCGTATCCTTCCCAAGTGGTTTACAGTGACCTCATCCTAAGCCTTAGCAAATACTACATTTCCCTATGTTAAATTTGCAATAATATTATGTAATCTGGTTTGCATAAGTGCTTAACTATTTTTCCATACTTACTTAAGTAATGTTACTTAATTTAGCAAGAAAAAGCTATAACATAGGTAACTTCAATTATCTCAATAATACGGTTTGAATATCTCTTAACAAAAGTTAATATGTCGTATGGTTACTAGTTATTAGTTTATGTTAATAATAAGTTTTGTTGTAAAAACTTATTAAATATAAATTCCCCTTGCGACTGAATAAACAAATTAATTAATGTTCCCTAAAAAATCTGCTTGAAGCAAAATTAAGTATTATCTGCCCCTTAATTAATTAAGAAAAGCCTAAATCAATGAATAAATTGAAATAAAAGGAGTAAACTACACAAAGTGTTACCAAGCAAGTTTTTTAGAAAAATACACTCACACCAACACACTATTAGACAGAATTCTATGAAATCCAATCATGTATGGCAACAATTCCAAAGTTATATAGAGTTACAATACAGTGGAAAGTTGGAAATCAAAGGTGTTTATAGTAACAAACAATGGAGTTTTTACTATCGTTCAGGGCAAATAGTCTGGGCAACAGAAGAATTTCATAAATATCGCCGTTTACGTAGGCAAATAAAACAAAATTGCCCACAACTAGACCTGAACAAACTTCAATTATCACCTCAAGATATAAGCGTAAAACATTGGGATTATAAACTGCTAGAAAATTTATATCAGCAAAAACAAATCCACAAAGAGCAATTCAAATCTATTGTTAGTAGCACCATTGGGGAAGTTTTATTTGACTTAGCACAAAATCTTAATTTTACAGATGTCACTTGCCAAATAAGCCAAGAAATAATCACTGATGCACTGATAAATTCTACTAGTGCAAATCTGTTGATTCAACAAATGCAAGAATCTTGGAATAATTGGTCAAAAGCAGGTTTAGAGAAAGTTTCACCTAATTTAGCACCAGTTATACGCAAACCAGCAGAACTTAAGCAAAAAGTTAGTGCTTCAGTGTATAATAATTTTGAAAAAATGGTGAATGGTAAATATAGCCTGTGGGATATATCAGCAAAAATGCAGCAGAGTATTTTACCAATTACTCGTTCACTGTCACCTTATATCCAAGAAGGAATTGCGGAATTAATAGAAATACCTGATTTACCCTTACCATTGAATAAAATAGCAGATAAAACTCCTCAATCTGTCGGAAATTTGAATGCTCCTTTAGTTGCTTGCATAGATGATAGTGTGCAAATTTGTGAGAGTTTAAAGAAAATTGTGACATCTCAGGGAATGAGATTTATTGCTATTGATGATCCTGTACAAGCCTTACCAACTTTAATGCAAACCAAACCGGATCTAATTTTTATAGATTTAATGATGCCGATAGTTAATGGTTATGAGATTTGCGAACAATTACGACGTAGTACAAAGTTTGCGAATACACCGATTGTAATCTTAACAAGTAGTGATGGTGTATTTGACCGAGTACGTTCAAGAGTATTTGGAGCAACGGAATTTATCAATAAACCAGTGGAAATGAAGAAAATTGTAGGAGTTTTAAACAAGTATTTACTACCTACACCGGATGTAGAATCTTTTGGTAATTTAGCTTATTGTTAGTTTAGATAAATTTCCTGGGTAGACCATCTTGAAAAGCTAATAATTCTCCTGACTGAAATTCTGTCCAAATTTCGTTGTCTGTTAGGGGAGTAGTTGCGATAACAGCCACGCGATCGCTTGGTGTAGTTAATTCACTAAAATCTACAGTCATATCCTCATCAATCAGGTGAGCAGCAGCAAAAGGTGCTTGTCGGACAATATAGCTCAGATTAGTTGAGCAATGTGCAAAAAAGTGTTCCCCATTAGACAACAAATAATTAAAAATACCGATTGAGGCTAGAGTTTCGGTTACTTTTTGTAGGACAAAATAAATTTCTTTGAGATGTGGTTCTCCTTGAGGAAAATGCTCTCTTAAAGTATTCAGCATTAAACAAAAAGCCTTCTCACTGTCAGTTTCTCCTACAGGTTGATAAAAACCCCGATTTTCTGGCTCAAAATCTGGTAAATTGCCATTGTGAGCAAACACCCAATATTTACCCCAAAGTTCCCGACGAAAAGGGTGGCAATTTTCTAGTTTTACTTCTCCTTGTGTAGCTTTACGAATATGAGCGATAACGTGTGTAGAGTGAATAGGATATTTTCTCACTAAATCAGCAATGGGGGAATTAATAGAAGATTTTGCATCAATTAAAATTCGGCATCCTTTACCCTCAAAAAAAGCGATTCCCCAACCATCACTATGATCATCTGTTTTGCCTCCTCGTGCAGAAAATCCTTCAAAAGAAAAGCAAATATCTGTAGGTACGTTGCAATTCATTCCTAAAAGTTGGCACATCTGACAATCTAAAGTTAAAATACTTTTATCAGGATAATTTAGAGTGAATACTCACTTTTCTGTCACTATCTTTAGATCAACATTTTAAACAATTATTTCTTAATAATTGTAGCAAATCATTCATGTTTTGACCTTTGGTTAAAAAAAATGTAAAATAATAATGTAAAAGGAGGTATAACCTCCCGATGGCAACGATATCAAAACAAGATCAATTTTTTTACTTTTTTTTGCTTTTAAACTGTGGTAACTGTGGGTAAATTTACCTTTAACCGTTGAAACATGGCTGCTCGTGCCTGTAATGCTAGGGTGTCTTCTAATGGTTGTAATGTAATTTCTTGTTGATATTTTAACTTTAAAGCTGTTTGAATTAACCAATCAGCAACAAAGGGATTTTTGGGTAATAATGGGCCGTGAGAGTAGGTAGCTATGGCATTTTTATAAAACGCTCCTTCTGTACCGTCTTCGCCATTATTACCTAAACCATAAATTACTTTACCCAAGGCTTCTACTTTGCCTAACTTTGTTCTACCGCCATGATTTTCAAAGCCGACTAAATAGGGTTTTGTTCCTGTCATAGCTTCTAGTTCTTGGGCTAAACGGGAAGCGGTGACTTCGATCACTAAGTTACCTATGCAGCGTTTGGTGTTTTCCCCTGGATGGATGGAAACTAAATCTAATATTCCTAAACCTTCTATTCTTTGACCAAAACCAGGTTCGTAATAATGGCCTAATAGTTGAGGTGAACCGCAGGTAAATACCCCTGGTGTACCGTTTTCGATTTTTTCGCGGATGGCATCAGCTTTTGCGCCTTGTAAGTCGCGCATGACGATTTCTTGCTGGCGGTCTTGTGCCCCTCCTCCGACTATGACATCTACGGTTTTAATGGTGTCAGCGCTGGTGTTTTGGTCAAGGGGGACTATTTGCACATTGTAACCGCGCCATTGGGCACGACGTTCTATGGTGATCACATTTCCGCGATCGCCATAGGTACTCATTAGGGTAGGATATAACCAACCGATATTTATTTCCATCTCTTCAATACTCATAAATTCTATGTTTAATCAGTATTTCTGGTGATTGTTACATGATCGGGAAACGGCAGAAGGATTTTAGATTTTGGTTTTTAGATTAATAACCTCCTCATCCCCCCTTTCTCCCCTTTCCCCCTCTTCTAATTACTCTCCTCCTTACGTTGTGGTTTCTTACCTGCATTCCTGACATTCATCACTTTGCCTAGTAAATCAAACCAAAAAGGTGCACCCATTGCAATAGCTAAACCGGTCAGTAACCAACCTGTAATCATGGTTAAAATCTGAAATACAGGCCAACCGTTAATTTTAATAGCATTCCAACCTAATTGATCTTTTAAGTTAGTATCTGACCAACCAATAGGTAAGGCAGTGGTTTTTAATATTTCGTTGATATTTATACTATTTAAATCCTGAGTATTAGAAGATTGACCTGGAGTTATTTCCACAGCTCTTAATACTAAAGCATCTCGTAATGCAGCATCTCTTGATAAGCGGCTAACTATATGGAATGTGTCTGCATTTGCACCTATGGCTAAGGCTACACCAATTAAAATTGCTACACCTTTGGCGTTACGTTTGTAAACACCTCCAGCCCGTTCCATAGAACTATCAAAGTTTCTTTCAATTTCTTGACGTAAGAGAGTAATTCCTTCTTCTGCACTTTTTGCGCGTGTTTGGGCGCGTTTGGCAATGACGGAAAAAGTATTAACTACTGAATCGGGTAAGTTATCAATTATGGTTTGAACTGTTTGATAAGTTTCGCTATCTTTGTCTTGAAATGCTGCCATAATTTCTTGATGGACGGCACTAGTTCTATTCAGTGAATCAACAATTTCTTGTACATTTGGTTTTAAGCCAAATATCATCATTGTTTGTTCTAGGTTGTCAAAATATTCTTTTCTAGCAAAATTTAATCTTCTTAAAGTTTTGTCTAAAGCTTCTTGATTGTCCTTCATATTTGCCTGAAAATTATATAAATATTGATCCAGGCGGTCGCGCATTCTACTTAAACTAATTTCTACATTAATTTTACTATTTTTAAAATCCACCATAATTTGCAAATAGTCCGATTTTAAATCTTCAAAATCATGGACAATTTCGTTAACGAATTCTGCGGGAACTTCTTGAGCATGAATTTTATCTTTTAACTTCAATAAAATAGTTCTTAATTCACTTAACTCTTTTTCAGCAAATTTCTCTAATCTGGCTGCTGTCAATGTTTGTACTACGACGGGTAACTGTAATGTGTCTAACAGTGTAAGAGAAAAACTATCGGCTGGAATGTAAGAAGGTGCACTGTGTTGCTTATCACCAAAAACCGTGTCTTTCCGTAATCGAGAGCCAGATCCTTGAAACAAACTCAAAATTCCCGCGATCGCCCAAGTAAACTTACGTGGCAAAACCGCTAAAAATCCCTTGGCCTCTTGATTAATACTCTTAATGATGGGATTGGCGTAAATGTTATTTGCTAATTTAATTACTTTGATATTCTCTGAATTTTGTAAGTCCCCAGCTAAAAGGATCTCAATAGATTTCCGCAGATGTTCAGCCCGCCATTGGAGAACTGTAGCAATTAACTCTTGAATCTCGGAAGCCAGTAAACTAAAAATCAAATAAATAAAAACTAAACCTATTACCACATCTAAAATAAACGGCAGATTCATTGATAAACTCCTTCAGAGCAAACATTTGGTATTAATCTGTATTATTTATATCATTGACAAGTAAAATTTCTAGGAAAAATCTTTAAAAATTCATGAAAAAAAAATCTGCCAAAAAAACCTATTCTTAGGGGAAAAATAAGCTAAATTTGGGATCTAGTAACAGAAAACAAATTAGGTTGTTATGGGGTAGCAAGATGAGAGATTTACTTTGATCTCTATGTAATCAAACCAGCAAGTAAAATGATTAGCATAGAATATGCAAGAAGGAAGCTTTATTTGGATTCGTCTAAAAAAACAGCACCGTGCAGTTAACAAATGGGTTGATAGGCTATGGCTGATAGTTTTACTGTTGGCAGCTGTATTACTTTTTAGCATCAATCTTGGGGGTTTGCCACTACAAGATTTTGATGAGGGAACCGTAGCACAAGTAGCGCGAGAAATTTGGCGCAACCCTACAGATTCACTACGCTGGCTTTACCCAACTTTGGGAGGTGAACCTTATCACAAGCCACCTTTGCTACATTGGCTAATTGCTTGGGCTTATTCTTTAGGTGGTGTAAATGAATGGACAACTCGTTTACCAGGAGCAATTTTAACTGCAACTTCTGTACCTTTACTATATTGCATTGGTAGAGAGATTTTTTGGCAACGCTGGGCAGCTGTTTATAGTGCCTTGATTTACCTAACTATGTTGCCCGTTGTCCGTTATGGTAGATTAGCAATTTTAGATGGTACAGTAGTCAGCTTATTGCTAATTATGATGCTGTGTTTGCTGCGTTCCCGGCGAGATTTGCGTTACTGTTTGGGTGTGGGTGTTGGTTTTGGGTTAATTTCTCTAACTAAAGGTATAGAGGGGATTTTTTTAGGTGTGATTCCGGTACTATTTTTGTTTTGGGATACACCTAGATTATTAACTTATTATTATTTTTGGGTGGCGATTTTGTTGGGTAGTTTACCTGTAATTGGTTGGTATGTAGCCCAATTAATGGAATATGGTTATCCTTTTAGTCAAGTTGTCTCGACAAATCCCTATTTCTATCGGCTGAGTAGCGTGATTGGTGGTAAGTCAGAACCGCTTTGGTATTATCTGGGGGAAATTCTCAAATTTACCTGGCCGTGGTTAGTATTTTTACCCCAAACTCTGCGCTTAACTAAGGAAAATAGTAACCTTAGCTGGGCAAAATTAATTATTGTTTGGGTTGGGGTTTATGTGTTGCTGGTGTCTTTAATGAGTAATAAGTTACCTGGATATATTCTACCAATTTACCCTGGTTTGGCCTTGGCTTTTGGGTTTCAATTAGCTGAAGCTGAAAATTTGTCTTTATTTGTCAATTATCCGCGTGGTTGGGTGAGAAGTTTTGCGGTGTTAGCGGTGGTGGCTGCGGCGGGAAGTATTTATTTTTGTTGGAATAGTGCAGGACAAACAGATTTACAAATGATTTTTGCGGCGGCGGCTTTAACGATGAGTTTAACAGCTATTCTGGCCGAGAGAAATGATAAACAATTGTTTCAGATTTTGATTTGGGGAAGTTATTTATCTCTGTTGTTGTTGATGAGGTCTAATTATTGGGTATGGGAATTGCAAGAAGCTTATCCTGTTAAGCCTGTAGCAGCAATGATTGTCAAAGCTAATCCTCCCGTGAGACAGATTTACACATCTTTTAGTTATCATCGCCCTTCGTTGGATTTTTATAGCGATCGCACAATTATTCCCATTACTGGGGGTGAACTGAAATATCATTGGCAAGACAGCGCACAACCATACTTTTTAGTCAATAGTTCTGAACTAGAAAAATTACAATTCCCTTCAGTTCAAGTGCTTGGCCAAGCTGAAGGCTGGCAGCTGATTACAAAAAAAGCGATCGCTAGTGCAAGAAGGCAGGAGGCAGGAGGCAAGAAGGTTGATTAATCAATGTTTTACCCTTGTCTAGCTGAATGGTTATTTCCACCACGCTGCACTAGTACAGAGTGCGTGGGGTGCGGAGTAGAAGAGGCAGAGGGAATAGGGGGCAGAAGGCAGGAAATAAAAAAGCGAGATTTTGAACATAAAATTTAATTCTTATCTCCCCCTTGTTCCCCTGCCCCCTGTCTCTTCCCTCCTGCCTTATTGAGTATTTTCTGCTATAATGCCAGTGATAGTTAAGTAGCAATAATTGTTACCAATATTCCCACCTATTTTAAATTCTCCGGGTTTCTATCTTGGACATTTTCAGTCCTTGGAGGGGTTTGACGGTTAAAGTTTATACTTTCCTGAGTTAAAGCAATCATTGTGAATAAAACTGCCCCTCCCACAGCTACAGCTAAAATCGGACGCTTAAGAAAAACAAAATCTCTGATCATCCTAGCTAAAGGTCGGCTTTGACGACGTAGCGCAGACGAAATTACCAGATGTTTCCAAGTAAATGGATCTCGGACATAGTGACCGCTTTTACACACCACTAGCCTTTCCTGACAATAAGGACAGGTAAATAAGCCAATGTAGGTTTTAACTGGCTTTGTCCTGTTATTCCTTTGGCAAATTGGGCAAGTAACATAATGATTATCAAAAGTGTTTGTATTCATCTAGCTCGTCCGCCTAGTCCATTTACTCGCTCTATAACAATAGCTATATTGAATGTTGCTTAAGACTTAGTAGCCTGCTTAGTATCTTCTGAACATTGTTATGTTATGAATCATACATACATTGATTTTGCTACTAAGAATGGTTGAATGTCCTAACAAGAGTATAGCTAGATTTGGGTGCATAAGTCTTTAGTTACATCTACAGCAGGGAACAGGGAACAGGGAACAGGGAACAGGGGTGAAAGTGTTTTTATATATAGCTTTGTTCCCAAAATTTGTACCTCTTTTACCTGAAACGGGCTGTAGCTATAAGCTTATTAACTAAAATTAAAAACACTGTATTTTTTTATTCTAGAATACAGTGAGCACATACCCATATCTATAAGATTGTTAGCCGACCATTAGCTATTCATTCTTTCTCATTTAACCATTCTCCTCCAAAAAAATTGTGAGTAGTTGTATTTTTTTATCAAAGCTTTATCAATCAAGCAACCCAAGCATAGTTGTCTGTGAGCTAAAGAATAGCTCACAATAAGAACTAACACAGAAAAATTTAGATTTTTTCCTACATTTACTTAACTTCTGATGCCTGCCACTAAATTCAGGAAGGTGAAAGAATTACCTATTTTTCCTCAACCTTCCACACCATTCACTCATCTTGTTAATCGGTTTCAACCATCCCCAGAAACTGTAGTGCTATTTCTAGCCATATTAATTGGCGGTGGTACAGGGATGGGAATAGTCACGTTTCACTATTTAATCGAGCTAGTTCATGATCTGACGCTAGAAGACTTAATGGGGCAAATTGGTGTTTTCGGTGCCTGGACTTTAGCCTGTGTTCCTACTGTGGGGGGAATAATTATTGGTTTAATGCGCTGGTATACCAAAGATTTTGGCCCTAGTCTTTCGTCTCTAATTGCTGTGTCCCAAGGTAGAGAGGTGAGGGGACAACTCAGACCAGTGACAAAAATGATTGCTGCTGCTGTCTCTTTAGGTAGTGGTGCATCTTTGGGTCCAGAGGGGCCAAGTGTAGAAATTGGCACAAATTTTGGTGTCTTGCTGTCTGATGTCCTCCAAGTTTCCCAAGAAAGACAGCGTTTACTGTTGGGTGCTGGTGCGGCGGCTGGTTTGGCTGCTGGGTTTAATGCTCCTATTGCGGGGGTGTTTTTTGCTCTAGAGGTAGTGATGGGGGCAGCTTCTTTTGCTACTTCGGCGGTAAGTGTAGTTTTATTGGCGGCGGTATTAGCAGCTTTAATTGCTCAAATTGGTTTAGGTTCTCAGCCAGCTTTTGCTTTACCTGCTTATCAAACCCGAAGTTCTTTAGAATTACCTCTCTATTTGGGTTTGGGTTTGTGTGCTAGTTTGGTTTCTGTTTCTTATACAGGATTAATTAGTTTAGTTAAAGCTTGTTTTAGTGGGAGGGTTCGCAGTTTAGATATTTTGGGAAAAATTCCTAAACCGATTCAACCAATTATTGGCGGGGTAATTGTTGGGATAGTGGCTTTATACTATCCGCAAATTTTAGGCATTGGCTATGGTACTGTCCAAGCAATGCTACAGGATCAAGAATTTTCTTTGAATCTGTTATTAATACTCTTGGTTTTAAAGCTACTAATGACTGCGGTGAGTGCTGGTAGTGGCTTTGTGGGGGGAATATTTGCCCCAGCGATGTTTTTAGGTGCATCTTTAGGGTCTGCCTATGCCAAAGTATTAGCTTTATTAGTACCTGGTGTGAGTGAATATATGGCAGCACCTCCTGCTTATGCAATGGTGGGAATGGCTGCTGTTTTGGCTGGGAGTGTCAGAGCTCCTTTAACCTCTATTTTAATGTTGTTTGAATTAACTCGTGATTATCGGATTGTTTTACCTTTAATGGCTGCGGTGGGTTTAAGTGTGTGGTTGGTGGAAATTATTAAACCAAAGGCCAATTCTAATTCCAATTTGCAACAAATTGGTTTAGCGGAATTGAAGGATGAACGGGCGGAAATAATTAAACAAATTTTAGTTGCGGATGCAATGCAAGCTGTTCCGAAAAAATTACCTGCTACTCTTGGGGTTTTGGAAGCAGCTATGGAAATGACACGCGATCGCCTACGCAGCACTTTAGTAGTTGATCAAGATGGACTCTTAGTAGGTATTCTTTCTCTAGAAGATATTAATCGCACTCTTTACCGATGGCAAAGTTACCCCAATTCCTCTGACCAAATTCAAGATAATATCTCTAAACAAACACTAATAGACATCTGTACTACTGAGATTCTTTATGCTTGGCAAGATGAACCTTTATCTGAGGCTTTAGATCGCATGGCTTTAAGGGGTTTACATCAACTACCAGTGGTAGCACGAAATAACCCCAATTGTATTTTAGGGCTTCTAGAAAAAGAACATATTGCTCTCACTTGCAATTTAGCAGCAACACAAAAAGCATTGCGCCATTATTTGCCTGTGGTAATGGGTCATTAGTCAGAAGGCAGGGGGCAGGGGGCAGGGGACAGGAGGATTTTAGATTTTGGATTTTGGATTTTGGATGTATTACTTCATCCTCCTCATCTCCCTCATCTTTTCTATCTTCCCCTTCCCTTTTTCTCCTACATCCCATACCCTAACTAAAGACATTTAAGCAGTAGCTTCCATTGATTCGGTATTTTCCTGATCTTCAGGATCTACTTGCCGTAAACGAATGTGTTTCTTACCTAAAGTAATGAGAAATTCATCGCCAGGCTTGAGGTTCATTTGTTTTGTGTAAGCTGAACCTATTAGCAAGTTGCCGTTTGATTGCACACTAATTCTATAACTAGCACTGCGTCCACCACGGCCATTAGCGCTAGGTGAACTATCCAACTGAATACCCTCGGCATCAATTAGGGCATTGAGGAATTTCATCATATTGACGCGCTCTATACCATTTTTGGTAACAGTATAGTAGCCACATTCTTTAGCTTTTTCATCTTTGCTAAGGGTCCCTAGTTCTTTAACTTTTTGGAGGAGTTCTTCACCGACTAGGGGTTCATTTTTTTTCTGTTTAGGCATCAACTTAGATCGAAAACGAATGTTTGAAGTGGTTTAATGGATTTTATTTTAGCTGACATTGAGCTAACAGGAACAGACTCCTTTAGTTTTTATCTCAGCCTAGCCAAGTATATTACACTAAGAGGCGAAATTGTTGCACAATTACCAATTTTGTCAAAACATTTATCAAAAATAATTTTAGCAATGGTGCTAACTATATATAGTTTGAGAATTACAACCAGTCTGTGTTTGTTTAAGTTTTTTAAAGTCACGCAAAAAAGGGGCTGTCTTGACAGGGCTGAATAATTGGCACATAGAATGATAAGAAAAACTGATCTGTGGTTTTTGGCCTTGGCTAGTGCAAGAAGACAGGAGGCACAGAGAAATCTGAGCGGCGGCTTCCACCGAACAGAACTTTGGAGAGGCAGGAGGTAAAAGGGTTAATTTAACTGGTGTTTGATAGGGTTTCGCTAGAGATGAAAAGGGGAAATAGGGGAAAGGTGAAAGGGAAAAGGTAAGAATAAGATTATGCCTTTATGGTTCTGTGTTTATCTTTCCCCTGAGCATGATGAAATTAACAACTAGAGGACATTACAGTGTAAAGGCGTTGCTAGATTTAAGTTTACAACCAGGATGTGGTCCTGCATCTGTAAAGGCGATCGCACAACGTCAAGATATTCCAGCTGCTTATCTAGAAAAATTACTCATAGAAATGCGTCGGGCTGGTTTAGTTAAATCAATTCGTGGTAGTATTGGCGGTTATCAATTAGCAAAAAAACCAGCACAAATTTCTATCGGACAAATTTTAGAGGCTGTGGGTGAGAAGATCACTCACTTACCTCTACACAGTCCTACCCCTACCCAAACCGAAGATTGGGTAACTTTTACTCTATGGCACAAACTCAACCAAAAGCTAAAAGAAGCCCTCTACAGTATTACTCTTGCTGATCTATATTATGATGCCCGTAGTTGGCAAGCTTCTCTAGGAGAAGAGGCAAGTTTTGTAGTTTAATTTTATGGCCTTGGTTATTAATCAGTTTGTCAGGGTGGGTTTTGTAGATAGATTGGTCAGCCAGAAAAATTCTCTCATCAACCCGCCCCCACATTAGTTATGAGTTGTCAGATCAATGCCATTAGTTGGGATTTTCATTATCGCTGCCTTATTAGATTATATAGTTGGTGATCCTTGGGGTTGGCCTCATCCAGTTCAAGTTATAGGCTGGTTTATTTCTCATGGAAGTAAATTTTTGCTGCAACACTGTCAAAGCTCTCTTAAACAGCGTTTAGCAGGAATTTTTTTAGCTATAACTATAATTCTTGGTAGTGGTTTTGTCGGTTGGTTAATCATCCAAATTACCACCAGGTTAAATCCTTGGTTGGGAATAATTACTCAAAGCATTATTTTGGCCAGTTGTTTTGCTTTACATAGTTTAAGAGTTGCAGCTGTGGATGTTCTTCAACCTTTAACTAGCGGAAACATTGCCCAAGCCAGACAAACATTAAGTAATTATGTGGGTCGAGATACAGACAATCTTTCTGAAGCGGAAATTTTGCGGGCGGTATTGGAAACAGTAACAGAAAATGCCACTGATGGAGTAATGGCTCCATTATTTTATGCTATTGTCGGCGCGTTTATTCCTATAATTGGTGTAGCTCCTTTGGCTTTAGCATATAAAGCTAGTAGTACATTAGATTCCATGATTGGTTATAAAGAACAACCTTACACTTATTTAGGTTGGTTTAGTGCGAGGTTAGAGGACTATTTAACTTGGCTTCCTTGTCGGTTAACGGTCATCACCTTAGCAGTATTTTCCGGGAAACCCCTTTATGTGTGGCAAATTTGTAGCCGAGATGGAATTAAAGATCCCAGTCCTAATTCTGGTTGGAGTGAATGCGCTTATGCAGCAGTTTTAGGTGTACAAATGGGGGGAACTAATTGGTATCGGGGAGTAGCCAAATATAAACCAATATTAGGAGATGGGGTAAATCCTATCACTGCTGATACGATTAGGCAAGCTTTACGACTAACTCGCTATGCTTTTTTACTGTGGTTAGGAATAGCGATCGCTCTTTTACTAGTTCTTTCTTATCCATTAATATAGATATAGCCGGGCAATCATTTCTTAAAAGTAAGTAGTCGTGCAAAATTAATTTCCTACGTAAAGCAAGGGAACAGGGAACAGGGAACAGGGAACAGGGAAATAAGTTGTGTAATTAATTCTGCCTAATTACTTATTGGAATTTTTGATTTTAAATTTTTAATACCTGATTATGTCTATCAAAAAAGTCGAAATCCTCTCATCTGAAGAACTACGTCGCACTTTAACCCGTCTTGCTTCGCAAATTATTGAACGGACAAGGGACTTATCCCAACTAGCACTAATCGGAATTTATAGTCGCGGTGTTCCTTTAGCTAATTTATTAGCACGTCAAATTAACACTTTAGAAGATATTGATGTAGCAGTGGGAGCATTAGACATTACATTTTACCGTGACGATTTAGATAAAATTGGTTTAAGAACTCCCGCAAAAACTGATATTCCTTTTGATCTCACTGGTAAAACAGTTGTATTAGTTGATGATGTAATTTTTAAAGGTAGAACAATTCGCGCTGCTTTAAATGCAGTTAATGAATATGGTAGACCAGAAGTTATTCGTTTAGCCGTATTAGTAGATAGAGGCCATCGAGAATTACCAATTCATCCTGATTTTGTCGGGAAAAAATTACCCACAGCCAAAGATGAAATAGTCAAAGTTTATTTGCAAGATTGGGATGGTCAAGATGCAGTAGAATTAATTAGTCATTAGTCATTAGTCATTAGTCATCAGTAATAAAAACTAAAAAGGGGAAAGGATGGTTTATAGATAATTTAGTATTTTTAATACATAAATTCAAAAACATAAATCTTACTAAACTGCTCATACCAATTCACGAAAACCTTGATACTAATGAATTGCTGTAGGGGTTTAGCAGTGCTAAAACCTCCCCCGGTATTTGTATCATTATTAAAGTGAAACAGTTTAGGGAGAATTTTTTCCATTAACTGTATTAATAGTTTGCAATAACTGATTAGCTGTAAAAGGTTTACATAAAAAAGCATTAACACCCATATTATAAGCAGTATTAAATTTTTCAGTAGAGGCTAGTCCGCTAATAGCAATAATTTTCACATTGGGATTAATTTTTTGTAAAGTGCGAATACTGGTGATCCCGTCCATTAAAGGCATAATTATATCAGCTAAAACCAAAGAAATTTTATCTCGATTTTCTACATATAAAGCTATAGCTTCAATACCATCACTAGCGGTAATTACTTGATAATTATAGCTTTCAAGTGATGTTTTAGTCACTTCTAAAACTGCTGTTTCATCATCAATAACTAAAATTAATTCCCCATTACCTTGAGGTAATTTATCCGTTGATTCTTTAATAATTTCTATAGTATCTTGAGCAGGTAAATAAACTTTAAATTGGCTACCTTTTCCTTCTTCGCTACAAACTTGAATAAAACCACCATGATTTTTAATAATACTTAAAACTGTAGATAACCCTAATCCTGTTCCTTTGCCAATGTCTTTAGTTGTAAAAAAGGGTTCAAAAATATGATTAATAATTGTGGGTTGAATTCCCACACCAGTATCACTAACAGTAACTACAACATAGGGAATAGCTTTAGCATCTACATACATTTGAGCATAATTTTCATCAACTAATAGATTTTCTGCCAATATTTTTAAAGTACCACCATTAGGCATAGCATCACGAGCATTAACACATAAATTCATCAATACTTGATGTAGTTGGGTAGCATCACCACAAACAGTCCAAAGATGGGAAGGAAGTTGAATCAAAACCTCAATAGATTTAGGGAAGGTTTCTTTAATAATTTGTTGAATTTCAATAATTAAATGTTTAATTTGTAAAATTGTGCGATTTCCTTCTAATCCCCGTGTAAAAGATAATATCTGTTTAACTAAATTTGCTCCACGTTTAGCATTAGAAATTAATATGGGTAATAATCTCCGAGAACGTTCATCATACATTTGTCCTTCTAATAATTGTGCTGTCATTAAAATAGGAGTAAGTACATTATTTAAATCATGGGCAATGCCACTAGCTAATGTACCGATGCTCTCTAATCTTTGGGTGCGTAAAAGTTGAGTTTCTAATTGCTTTTTCTGAGTAATATCAATATTAATTACTAAAATTGGCGCAGGACAATTTCCAAAACTTTGCCATAATTTCCAACGACTTTTCACAATTATTTCTTGTCCATGTTTATTTTTTTGATGCAGTTCTCCCTCCCAAATACCTATTCTAATTACTGTTTCTAACGCAGTTGAAAATTCTGCTAAATTTACTAATGGGTAAAGTATTGATACATTTTTGGTTAAAATTTCTTCTTTTGTCCAAGAATATAAACTTACTGCGGCTTGATTCCAAAATAAAATTTTTCCTTCTACATCTTGTACAATAATTGCATCATTAATTACATCCAAAAAGGCAGATTTTTGATATATGTCTTGTTCCTTTTGTTTACATTCAATAGCATAACGAAGACAACGCTCTAATAAAGGTGCGCTAAGTTGGTTTTTGGGGAGATAATCTACTATATTTGCTTGTGTTGCTTCTCGTTGAATTTGAACATCTTGATTTTGTGTTAGGAGAATAAAAGGCGCATTACAACCATTAGTTATTGCTGATTTGATTAGTTCCAAACCGCTATATTCTCCCAAGTGATATTCTACCAGATAAACATCATGAGAATTTTGAGAAATAGCTTGTGCTGCTACATGATAATTTTCCAACCATTCCAATTTATATATATTTTCCTGAAAATGACTAAACCAATCAGAAAACAAGATACAATTATCTGCATTATCCACTAATAAAACTTTGATTTGCTGCCTTTTCATAAGTCTTTATGTTTTAATTCGTATCTTTATCTTATTGTCATCTTTTATATCAGCATCCAGAAGCCATTAAATTATGATGATTTACAGCAGGGAACTCTTAACACTTAGACTGCACTCAGTGCGGTGCAGGGTTCAAAGTCTTTTGATATATAGCTTTTTTCCCAAAATTTGTACCTCATTTACCTGAAAAGGGCTGTATGATATTTCTATAGATAATTCTCTTTTTATCATCACTTTTTATCATGTTTCATTCATTAACTGGCTGTAATTTTTATTATCAGCAATTAGTCATTCTGCACTATCTCCTTGGCATTAATGATTATTAAATTGCTGTACATTGCTGAACTTATTTGTATAATTAACTCTATTTTTAGGCTGTATAGTAATCCCTCTACAGGAATAAAAATTATGTTACACTATTAATCAGTAAGGTTATTTTTTAGATGGTTATTTTTACCGTTAATTTTTGATTTATCATACTTTTGCTTGAATTCAGCGATTTTACGACGTGTATTACTAACAGCAAATTTATCAGGATAGATGGTTTAAAATTTTACTATTGTTTGTACTATAATAATCTTGATTGATAACCAATTAAATTCTTTATGTTTAACGTAAGTTGCTCTTTAGGGAAAATGTCTGAATCAGGATGTCCAGGATTTAAGGATTTACAGGATGAAAACAGGTATTTCCTCACTAATTCCCATGATCAGCCTCAAATAGATAACTATCATCTTGGGTTATGTTTATTTCGCGCAAAGACGCAAAGACGCAAAGGTAAGAAGAAGAGTAAGTAAGATAAGGTGTAGTAGTTGATAAAATTAGATAAATTATGACCACCAATATCTATCTTCTGTAATTTCATGAATAAGTGTTTTAAATTCTAACACAAGTTTTTCTATTTGATTGTTTATTTTTTCTCTTTTTGTGAGCCTGTCTTGTATAACTTTTAGGTTCTCCGAACTAACCCGCAGGCTTGCTGAAAAACTATCAATTTCAGAGAATAAATCAGCTAATCTAGAGTATTGTTTTGAAATTTTATCAATTTGCTCATATAGATTATAAATATCTTTGATCTCTTCTTGGCTTAAAGCTAGTGGTAATATCAAAACTTCGCTGTTCCATACTTTGCGATTAGATTCAGGTAAAGAATTAGATATTAATTTTTTAGCAAAAATCATAGCATCATCACTTTTGTTTAAATTAGATTTTCGGCAAAATTCTCGAAGTGCATCTATGTTTTGATTTATTTCAATTTTTAGCATAGTCCGAACCGTTTGCGCTTGTTGTCCTTCGGTTTTTTATTGTCGAAACTCGCTGATTAAAAAACCTAAAATTGCACCGATGACAGCCCCAAAAATACCAACAAATTTATCTAATTTCCATTTTTCAATCAGTACAGGTATTTCTTGAGTAAGATATGTAAATATAAAAGGTAAAGTTACAGTCAATAAAGTTGGTAAAACAATTTTCCTACTATTCAACCAATCATTAACTATTTTGATTAAATCTATTTTATATGCGATTTGTAGACTCTTATATACTAACCAACTACTACCAATAGCAAAACCTAAAAACGCAGGTAAATTTTGAGTAAAATTTTCAGCTAACATAAAAAAATCACAAAACTTTCCATTGGCTAGAATTATACCATATCATTTCTCTTCCCTTTGCGCCTTTGCGCCTTTGCGTGAAACTTTTCCCCCTTCCAAAACAGAAGAGGGGAAAAAGATTAATTTTTTAACAACCTTAAACCGCTAAGAGTAACTAAAACAGTTGAACCTTCATGTCCGATAACACCGATGGGAAGGTTAATATTTCCCAGGAAGTTACTAATAAGTAATAAACCAATAAAACTGAGGGCAACTGCTATATTCTGTTTAATGATAAAATGCGATCGCCTGCCTAAACTAATGGCTAATGCTAATTTCTCCAATTTGTCCGCCATCAATACGATATCTGCTGTTTCCAAAGCTACATCACTACCAGCCGCACCCATAGCCACACCAACGGACGCTTGCGCTAAAGCAGGTGCATCATTAATACCATCACCTACCATCGCTACAGTCTGAAAATCTTTTTGTAAAGTGCGAATTACTCCTAATTTATCTTCTGGTAAAAGTTCCGCGTAAACTCTTTCAATTCCTAATTTTTTAGCCACGCTTTCGGCTGTTCTTTGATTATCGCCGGTTAACATGACAATTTCGTTAATTCCCAATTTTCGTAAACGTTGAATAGTTGCTGCTGCTTCTTCTCTCACTTCATCAGCAATAGCAATAATACCGCTAATTTTTCCCTGTTCTCCTTGGCTTTGTGCAACCCAAACTACTGTTTTTCCTTCTGCTTCCCAAGTTTGTGCAGTTGTTTGTAATTGATGAGGTAAATTATTCACATATTGACTAACAAAAACCGCTTTTCCGACAATAATTTTTTTCTGATTTAAAATACCAAAAATTCCTTGTCCGGGAATAGCTTGTACTTCTTCGGCTTTTGACCAGGTTGAGTTATTGACTGCTTGAATGATGGCTTTACCAATGGGATGTTCTGAGTAAGATTCTACAGAAGCCGCTAAAGTTAATACGTCGGTTTCCTGTAACCCTTCCGTAGCCAGGACTTCACAGACTTTGAGTTGTCCTGTTGTTAGTGTACCAGTTTTATCGAAAGCGATCGCTCTCACTTTCCCGATCATTTCCAACTGTGCACCATTTTTAAATAAAATCCCCTGTTTTGCACCATTAGCAATTCCTGATAATAATGTGGGCATAATAGCAGCCATCAGGGCACAAGGAGAAGCTACAACTAAAAAAGTTAAAGCCCGATAAATGGTAGTTTCCCAACTCCAACCCCAAATAAATGGCGGTAAAATTGCTAATAAAACTCCAGCAATAACAATTATTCTGGCATATCTTCTTTCAAATTTTTCGATAAATTCTTGAGAAGGTGGGGCTTCATTTTGGGCTTGTTCTACTAATTTAATTACACGTTGAATTAAACTACTTTCAGCAGGTTTGTGAATTTTTAATGTTAATGCCCCATAACCATTGATTGTTCCGGCAAATACTTCATCATTAACGGTTTTTTCCACTGGTAAAGATTCCCCGGTAATTGCGGCTTGGTTAATGGTACTGTAACCAGAAATAATTAAACCATCGGTAGGAATTAATTCCCCCGGTTTAACTATAATTTCATCACCTATTTGTAATTCGGAAATGGGGATTATTTCTTCTTTACCTAACCGTAAAACTCGCGCCGTATCTGCTGTTAAACTCATTAAACTGCGGATACTTCTTTCTGTGCGACTCATCGCATAAGTTTCTAAAGCCCCACTAATCGCAAAAATTAAAATTAAAATTGCCCCATCAATTATTAAATGATATTCTTTTTGCCAAATTCCTAAAGTCGCAGCACCAACAGCAGCAACTATCATTAATAAGTCTACATCAAGTTCTTTTTCTTTAAATAGGGTTGTAAGTCCTTCTTTCGCGCTTTCATAACCACCGATAACATAAGCAGCCGGTAAAAGAATAAATGCTAAACCCAACCAGCCAAAATGTAAAGTTAACCAACCTAAGAAAAGCAGAAACCCGCAAAGCATAGCGGCTACTGCGTCAGCGTGTTCCTGGGTGAACTGTTGTAACTTTTGAGGGTAAAACATAACATTTGCGATGATGATAACTCCTTTTATACTAAACCTTGACATTAATGTTAAAGTCAAGGGTAAACCCCAAAAAAATAGTTTTATTCAGCTTTTTGTGTCTATGACCACAACTTGCTAACTTACTGTATACTGGAATCAGGAGGTAAAAACAATGCTCAAACGAATATATATTGATAATTTCCGCACTTTAGTTAATTTTGAACTAAATTTTGATTCAATTAATTTATTTTTAGGGAATAATGGTTCAGGTAAATCTACCGTTTTTGATGTTTTGCAAAAAATTCAAACTTTTGTGAGTGGTGATAAAAAGTTAGAAGGAATTTTTAAACTTGATGATTGTACTCGTTGGCAGAAAAATCCACTGCAAAAATTTGAGTTAGAAATTGATGGGAACGGTGGTATTTACAAATATAAATTAGGGATTGAAATTAATGAAAATGATAAAAGACAAATTCTTATTTCCTATGAAAATCTTTATTATAATGAGCAAGCTTTATTTAAAAAGAATGATGATAAAGCAATTATTTATAGTGATGATTTCTCCGTAATTTCAGACTTTCCATTTTCTTTGCGACAGTCCATTCTAACTCTAATAACTTCTGATTTTAATAAGACAAAAATAACTTGGTTCAAAGAACGTTTAGAACGTTTATTTATTATTCAGGTTCTCCCTTATGAAATGGTTGATGATAGTAAACAAGAAGAAACGAAATTAACTTCTAAAATGGAAAATTTTGTTTCTTGGTATCGTTATATTTCTCAGGATCAAGGTAAAATAACTGAATTAATACCAATTTTGCAGGAAGTATTAGAAGGGTTTGTAAGTTTCAAGTTTGAAAAATTAAGTGCAGAACATCGAAGTTTAATACTACGTTTTTCTTCTGAGGATGATACAAAAAATATTATTGATTATCGGTTAAGTGAATTATCGGACGGGCAAAAAACACTTTTAGCTCTTTATACATTATTATACTGTATAAAATCAGAAGATTATGCTTTATGTATAGATGAGCCAGAAAATTTTTTAGCATTACCAGAAATTCAACCTTGGTTAATGCAACTTCATGATTTTTGTTTAGAAAGAAAGTTACAAGCTTTGTTGATTTCTCATCATCCTGAGTTTATGAATTATCTTGTAGCTGCAAATGCTGCTTATTGGTTTGAATGTGAAAGTAATGCACCAACACGAGTTAGAAAAATTAGTAATGAAGAAGCTGAAGATACAGGTTTAAAAATATCAGAATTAATTGCACGCGGATGGATATATGACCAAGTGTAAGGTATTTTAGATGATAATGCACCTTTATCTTTAAAATATACCTGTGGAGAGTTACAGAGAATTTTACCTTTATTAGATAATATATGAATGCGGGTTGTTTAACGATTAAGGAATTAACTGAAGCGGTGGGTGGAGGTATTACTCCCCGGATGGTGAGACATTATCATCAGTTGGGTTTGTTACCGCAACCTGTGAGATCAGCTAGTAATTATCGTCTCTATTCTCCGCAGGATGTGATTAGATTACAAAGAATTGTAGCTTTAAAACAGCAGGGTTTTCAACTTAATCATATTCGGCAAATTTTGGAAGTTGAACCGCAAGCTGAGAACCAAGAAAATTTAATTAAACATTTACAAAAACAATATCGGAATGTTATACAGCAAATTTCTCAGTTGCGTCAAACTGCGATCGCATTGGAGGGGTTACTAGGTAGGGATCAATCTTGTCAAAATGTCCAAGCGGAAGTTTTAGCACAGTTAAAGTTATTAGAAGTTGATACTCAAACGGGTTTAGGTGATTTAGAAATACTTTGGAGGCGCTTAGATGCAGAGGTACATAACCATTCTGAGGTATTTGCGGAATCTTTGCAGTTGTTGTTACCAGATTTAACAAATCGTTCGGAAATTGAACAACATTTAATATCTCAGTTAGTGTTAGCTTGTGGTGATGTTAGTTTGGTGTCTTTTTTGAGTTTGGGAAATGGTGCGATCGCCTCTAGTCGTGTTAATCTGAAATCAGGCTGTGATGTGATAGCCGATATCCCTACTGTTGCGGCTGCTTTTGACCAAACCAGATTAACTCATTTAGGCTGTCAAGTAAAAACTTTAATTGATAACCCCCATGTTTCTACAGTTACGGAAGCAGAACATAGTTTTTATCAAAACACAATATGGCGTGATAAATTGTTACAAATTCCTTTGGGTGCAGTGGTAGTAATTGGTTACGCACCTTCAGTATTACTAACGGTTTGTACAGCAATTGAAAAGCAGCAAATCCAACCAGGGCTGGTGATTGGGATGCCCATTGGTTTTAGTCATGCTCCGGCGGCTAAAAGACAATTAATGCAACAAAATATACCTTATATTACCATAGAAGGGACTTTTGGTGGTGGTTTGTTAGCGGCTACGGCCTTAAATGCTTTGGTAGAGTCACTGATTGAAAAGCCTGATTGTCATTGTTACAAAAGGGAACAGGGAACGGGGAACAGGGAACAGAAAGATTAAAACTCTTTTCAGTAGCCAGATGGTGCTGATCAAATAAATGTAACTACAGGAATGGGAAGCAGACTGGTATAGACTATCATAATGTAAATTTTGCTAGGATAGTTACTTCGTGTGCAAATTTGGGTAATCTATTGTCATTAGTGCCGAAAATGTTTTGTTAATCAGGAGGAGGGGGAGATGATAAGATTACTTACCGTCTAAAATGAAAGATATATGGAGAAATCTTACAGAAGAGTAAACAATTGATGAATATAGCTGGCATACTAGATTAACTACACCACAGTATAGATTATACTAAATAATTTACCTTACTGGGGATAAAAATAACAAGGTTGTATAATTAGCCCGTCTCCTCCCACACACAAACATTTTGAGTAATGGCCGGCTTTTTGTTTCCTTTAAGTTGATAAAGGGCACTATGTGGCAACAAGAAAAGAAAGATAAGACGATCGCTAGTTTAGCTTTATGGCTGGCTTTAGCTTCTACCCCGTTGACAACAACTGTATTTGTTTCAACTCCTACCAGGGCAGAGTCTAAACCGGATGCTTCAACTTTCCCTCTACCGTCAAGCGTGGAAAGTGGTACTTCGATTCGGATTGATGGTTCTCATAGCCTGATCACAATTAATCAAAGCTTGAAGACCAACTTTGAGCAGGAATTTTCTGGTACAAAGGTAGAAGTAGCGATTAACGGCACTGATGCTGCACTTCAAGCCCTGATAGATGGGAAAATTGATGTAGCGGCGATCGCTCGTGAACTCACCGCAGCAGAAAAAGCCCAAGGTTTGGAAGCTATTAGCCTCCGACGTGAAAAAATAGCGATTGTTGTTGGTGTAAGTAACTCTTTTAAAGGAAGCTTAAGCAATAAACAATTAGCCAAAGTATTTCGAGGAGAAATTACTGATTGGTCAGAGTTGGGAGGGAAAGCGGGTAAAATTCGCATTATAGAACGTCCGGCTAACAGCGATACCCGTAATGCATTACGCGGCTATCCACCTTTTGAGAATGCAGAATCTAGCACAAAAGCTAATATTGTTCAACTGAGTGAAGATAGTCCTGCTCAAGTTGTTAAACAATTAGGTAAAGATGGTATTAGCTATATGTTAGCCCATCAAGTTTACAAACTGCCAGACGTAAAAGCGGTAGATATTGAGGAAACAGGGACAGAAGATGCCCAATATCCATTTTCTCAACCTTTAGTTTATGTGTATAAACAAAATCCTAGTCCCAATGTATCTGCATTTTTGGGCTTTGTTTTAGCACAAGCTGGACAAAATGCGGTAGAAGAGGCAAGAAACGCGGAAGCTTCGGCGATCGCTATTAGTGCATTACAAAGTTTTACCGAACAAACTACAGCAACTCCCATCACAGCCAACAATGTAAATACTACACCCCTCACCTCTTCATCGGTAAATGTTCCTACACAGGTAAATTCTACTAGTCAAGCGACACCAGAATCAGAAAATAATGCGATCGCTGCGGGTAATATGCCTTGGTTAATGTTATTACCCTTATTTGCAATAGCTGGATTAGGTGTAGCCTTACCTTGGTGGCTAAGAGGTAAAAAACCATCTTCACAAGCAGCAGAAAACACAGGAACATCACCAGCCAACCAGAACAGCGATCCCAGCTTGGAAATTTCCCCAGTAGAAGAAAAAGCAGGCGATCGACTTACTCTCGTTCAGGAAAATACTAATACAGTTGCAATAAATGCTACGGATAACTTAGCGATAAATGATGAAGATACCAAGAGTAATATCGCTGTTCTAACTGCTAAAAAGACAGATACAGTAGTAGAAAGTACAAATAATTTAGAAACTAATGCTGAGGTAATTGCTACTGAGAATACAGAAGTAGTATGGGACATAGAAGCACCTATAGCAGTTGTGAATAATCCCTATCCTCAAATTCCCAATCGTCCAGAAATGACTTTTGATATTGAGTTACCTACTGACGAATTTATCGGACCTGCCACAGAATTAACAGATGAACTCGTAGAAGAATCTATGAGTGAATTGACTACCAATAAATTATCATCTGATGATGAAATAAATTCATTCTCAGAACTACTCAATAGCACAATAGAAACTAGCGAAGAATCTCTATCTCTATCTGAATTATTAGATGCTTCAGTCAAACCATCTACAGAAGATAATTTATCTCTATCTGAATTATTAGATGCTTCAGTCAAACCATCTACAGAAGAATCTTTGTCAGAATTACTGAAAGCTTCAGCACAAGAACCTCCCCAAGATTCTCTATCATTGTCAGAATTACTAGAAGCAACAGCAAAACCATCTACAGAAGATTCTCTTTCGCTGTCAGAGTTACTAGAAGCAACAGCAAAACCATCTACAGAAGAAGCTTCTACTTCTCTCTCAGATTTACTCAACACATCTACAGAAACTAATGAATTTCTCGATACTTCTGAAGAAACTTTATTATCAGAAGAAACAGAGGAATTGATGCTAACCACTGATGAGTTAGAAGATTCACTGTTAGATGTATCAGATGATAATGAATTAGAAGATTCACTATCAGATATATCGGATAACTCAACGGAGTTACCAGAAGAATTAGGACAAGTCCTAGATCACCTAGTTGATAATTCCCCCACTGCATTTTCAGAAGAAACAGAAACAGAAGAAGTAAATAATTTACTTGCTAATTTACCAGATAATTCAACTACAGAGTTAGAAGATTCATTACCAGAATTACCAGAAGAATTAGGACAGGTATTAGATTCTTTAGCAAGTGATTACAGCATGGCATTCTTAGGATTGCCAGATACCTCCACTGAAGAAGAAACAGAAACGGTAAATGATTTACTGTTGGATTTACCCGAAGAAACAGAAACAGAAACGGTAAATGATTTACTGTTGGATTTACCCGAAGAAACAGAAACGGAAGCGGTAAATGATTTATTGTTGGATTTACCCGAAGAAACAGAAATAGAATCGGTAGAAATAGAAGCAACAGATGATTTACTGTTGGATTTACCCGAAGAAACAGAATCGGTAGAAATAGAAGCAACAGATGATTTACTGTTGGATTTACCCGAAGAAACAGAAACAGAATCGGTAAATGATTTATTGATTGATTTACCCGAAGAAACAGAAGCGGAAGCGGTAAATGATTTACTGTTGGATTTACCCGAAGAAACAGAAGCGGTAAATGATTTACTGTTGGATTTACCCGAAGAAACAGAAACGGTAAATGATTTATTGATTGATTTACCCGAAGAAACAGAAACGGTAAATGATTTACTGTTGGATTTATCCGAAGAAACAGAAACGGTAAATGATTTATTGATTGATTTACCCGAAGAAACAGAAACAGAATCGGTAGAAATAGAAGCAACAGATGATTTACTGTTGGATTTACCGGAAGAAACGGAAACGGAAGCGGTAGATGATTTACTGTTGGATTTACCCGAAGAAACAGAAACGGTAGAAATAGAAGCAACAGATGATTTACTGTTAGATTTACCGGAAGAAACGGAAACGGAAGCGGTAGATGATTTACTGTTGGATTTACCCGAAGAAACAGAAACAGAATCGGTAGAAATAGAAGCAGCAGATGATTTACTGTTAGATTTATCAGAGGAAGAGGGACTTTCGGTTGAGATAACAGCAGAAGAATCTCAAATCTTAACGACTTCATCAAACATTTCGGAAATCACAAATGAAGATTTAGCGGAAAATGTTGATAACGAGTTTATAGCTGAGACTAATGTAGAAGAAAATCCCCTTCTGACAGACATAGATACAACTGAATGGCTGGATATTGAGGATGGTAGAAGTAATATTGTCCTTACACCCCGCACTTCTAAATGGGCTTGTGTTTCTTGGTACGTTTCTGATCATGTCAAAGAAGTAATCCGAAATAAAGGTGGACATTTAGCAGTCAGGTTGTATGATGTTACAGGTTTAGACTTGAGTTATCAACTACCCCAACTCATCCAACAATATGAATGTGAGGAAGGAACAAGCGATCGCTATATTTCCGTTCCTACAGGTAATCGTAATTACATCAGCGAAATCGGTTGCTTTACCAAAAACGGCAGCTGGTTATGTCTTTCACGTTCTGGAGTAATTCGCGTTTTTGACCGAATTTATACAGACCTCTGGCTGGATACTGATACAGAATTAGTAATTCATGGTGCCACTAAACCAGGTGCAACAGTTACCGTCTCAGGAAACAACATTCCCCTTAAAGATGATGGAACTTTTGAATTACATATTCCCCTATTAAATGATGCTGTTGAATATGAGTTAACAGCTACAGCACCAACCACCGGACAAACTAAAACAATTGTGAAAAAATTCTCCCAAGAAAGCCGTTAGGATGAACATTTTCGTTGTAGGGGTGAATTGATTTTTACCCCTGCATTAACTTTGTGTGACTTCTACATAAATATGTTCTAACCGTACAGGTTGACGGGAAATAGAAGCAATTTTGATTCCTTCAAATCGGTTGAGAATTTCCTTTAATTCCAAAGTTTCCGGTAGCCAGAAGGCCAAATCACTACCATAACGCCTGGGTGTGAAATTATACTTTTGAGCTAAAGCGATCGCCTCTTGTTCCTGTTGAGTTTCTATCACCACAATTTCCTCGGCTGGAATCAAACCCCGTAACTCTGCTAATGTTCCTTCTGCTAAAATTTTCCCCTGTTTTAATATCCCTATTCTTTGACACAATCTTTCAGCTTCATCTAATAAATGAGTTGTCAGTAAAACTGTAATTCCCTGACTTTTTAACTGTTTAATTAACTCCCAAATTTCATATCTCGCTTCAATATCTAACCCCGTCGTCGGTTCATCTAAAATCACTAATTTTGGTTCATGTACCAAAGCCACCGCAATATTTACTCGACGCTGCATTCCTCCGCTTAAGGTTTCTACCGGACTTTTAGCACGATCTAATAAATTAACAGCTGCTAAAGTTTCCTGAATCTGTTTCTCCCTAATCTCTCTTTTTAAACCGTAAATATCAGCAAAGAATTTGAGATTTTCTGCACAAGAAAGTGATTTATATAATAAATTCTCTTGGGGGGCAATACCAATTAATTTTTTCGTTGCTTCCGAAACAGGCTGATTATTAAGGGTAATTTCTCCGCTATCGGCTTTGAGTAAATTACAAATAATATTGATTGTTGTCGTTTTACCAGCACCATTTGCACCCAATAAACCGTAAATTTCCCCTGGTTCAAGTTGTAGTGTTAAATCTTGCAAAACTTTTCTGTTACCAAAAGATTTATTTAACTTGTTAATTTTCAGCATCACCCTTTACATTCCTTGTTTAATTTTTAATTGTAAAATTTTTAATTTTCATAACCTCCGTTCTACCATTAACATCCGCCGATAAGATAACCAGCCACAAATCACCATGATTAATGCAAATACTAATAAAAACCAAAAATGTGAATTAATATCTGCAAATTGCTCATCTTTAGCAGACACTCCTAATAAAGCCTCATTCATGTGATAAATCGGATTATATTGGGCAATATCTAAGAGAGTTTGGGGAAATAAAGAAGTTGGTAAAAATGCCCCGCCTAAAATTAATAAAGGCACTCCAAACGCTGCTACCAAAGCATTTACATCTTCTATTCTTCTGGCTAATTGTGTTCCTAAAATAAAGCCTAAACCCACATAAGCAATAATACTTAAAAAAATAATCGCCATACCCAAAAGAATTGATCCCTGAAATTGAGCACCCCAAAAAGCGGCAATAGTATAAACTAAAATAGTTTGCCCAATGCCAATACTACTATGAGCTAGAAAAATTCCTAAAAAGTAGGAAGTCCCACTTAAAGGAGAAATAAATAAACGTTTGAGGGTTTGTTGTTCCCTCTCTGCAACCACTGTAGAAACGCTACCACCCAAACAACTAAAAAACAAGGCCGCACCCACCAAAGTAGAAGGGGCTGCATTTTCAAACGCTTCTGACATGGATAGTTGCGCCCTTTCTGCCAAAATAAATCCATTCAGGATTAAAATGCTAATGGGGAATATACTCCAAAAAATTAAACTACGTCTGCGGCGTAGTAGTTCAGTTAAAATTCGCTGTGTTACAGCTATAGTTTCTCGCCAATACTTCATCTTGACTATTTCATAAATCAGTGTTTGTATTCATGTTCCCAGTGTGAGAGATTTTGATTTTCTCCACTGGGTTGCTGAAATTTTGTCTTTAATTTATATTATAATATGTTAAAAGTATTATCTGTGTCTAGTAGCCAACAAATAAATACCATACTACACTATCAAAAAAGCTCTTGATTGGGAAAATCCAATTTAGTAGCTAATTATGTGATGGCAAATTTTCACTTATCAAAGTTGAGAATTTAGCAATTATTTCACCATTATTTGATCGTGAAAAGATCGTGAAAAGTTAGTTATCTTACCAATGAGCCAACCATTGAATTTATCAGAATCATCTACCATTTCCCGACGTACACTATTAAAGCTATTTGGTGTAGGTACAGTTGTCGGAGTCACGGGTTACTCTAGATTTAGCAAACCAAAACCGAGTATTTTTCAATTAGACACTCTCGAATTACCCAAGACGCTAACCGAAAATAAAAGCGTTGTGGTGATTGGTGCTGGTTTAGCAGGTTTAGCTTGTGCTTATGAATTGGTGCAACGAGGATTTACAGTTACACTTTTAGAAAAAGCCCCTCAGCTTGGCGGTAAAATTGCTAGTTGGCAAGTTGAGGCTGTGGGTGAAAATTTTTTGATGGAACATGGTTTTCATGGCTTTTTTCCTCAATACTATAATTTGAATAGTATAGTAGAAGAGTTGGGAATAAAAGATAATTTCCAATCTTTACAGTTTTATTCTTTAGTTTATCATAATCAGCCCTATCAACCGGAGGTGTTTCGTCCTAGCCATTCAGCTTTTCCCTGGAATATTATTGATTTAGCGATCGCCTCTCCCAATCGTTTACAATGGGGGATTAATTTAACTAAATTGAAGCATTTACAAGTGTTTCAGGCTATTACTGGTTTTGAGAGAGATAAAAATTATCGTCGTTTCGATCATATTTCTGTGGCTGATTGGGTAGCAACAGAATTTCCCCAAGGTTTATATGATTTATATTTCCTCCCCTTTGCTAAATCTAGTTTAAATGCACCAGATTTAATGAGCGTGGGAGAATTAATGCAATTCTTCCATTTTTATTTTTTTGGCAACCCGGAAGGATTAGCTTTTAATGGTACAGTAGACGACATGGGGACAAGTTTAGTTCAACCTATTGCTAAAGCAATTCAATCAGGAGAAAGTCAAATTATCACCGATGTAACTGTGGGTGAAATGATTGCTGAAGCAGGAAAAATTACCAGTTTGAAATATTATCTAGGTAGCAATAGTAATCATGTTCCTTTTTGGGTAAAGCGTAACTCAACTATGCAGACTTCCGAAATTGAATATTTTGGTGCTGCTGATGAAGTTTTTGCTGTTAATAAAGGAGAAGAAACCGCAATTTCTCTTACCTGTACTCACCAAGGTTGTATTGTCAAAATGGCAGAGGATGGTAAATTTCATTGTCCTTGTCATGGTGCGGAATTTACTGCGGATGGTAAAGTTATAAAAGGACCCGCTAAAAGAGATTTAGCTAAATACATAATCACAGCTAGAAAAGATGATGAATTAAAGTTAGTAGCGGTTAACTCAGAAACTTCTACCCCAAAAACAATAAATGCTGATTATTTTGTGATTGCTACGGATGTTCCTGGTATTCAGCAATTGTTTAAACGGATAAATGGGGAAATAGATGAAAAGGTAAAAACCCAAGTGGCTAAATTAAAGATTGCTGATCCTTTTGCGGTTTGTCGCTTTTGGTTGGATCGTGATTTTGCATGGAAACATAGTAATTTTACTTCTCTATCTGGCTACAAATTAACTGATAGCATTACCCTGTATCACCGCATTCAAACACAATTCATTGATTGGGCTAAACGCACTGGTGGTAGTGTAGTAGAGTTACACGCTTATTGTTATAAAGAAAAAGAATTTCCCACTCAGGAAGCATTGTTAACTACTTTTGAACAAGAACTTTATGAGATTGTACCGGAGTTAAAACAAGCGAAAATCTTGCATCGGGAGTTAGTAAATCAACATAATTTTTCTGGTTATCCACCTGATAGTTATGCTGAACGTCCAGAAAGTAGCACGACTGTACCTAATCTATTTTTTGCAGGTGATTGGGTCAAAATGCCTTTTCCTTGCGGGTTAATGGAAAGGGCTGTGAGTAGTGGTTTACTAGCTGCTAATGAAATTTTACATCGTGAAGGGTTGCAAAGGCGATCGCTTTTAACCGTCAATCCTGAAGGTATGTTTCAAATCTAACATCATGGGGGATCGAGAAAGCTGTGAAAATCAAAATAATGCTTCCTAAAATCCCTCAAAAAATTATTACCTCTTGAATCATAGTATGTGTAGGGTGGGCATTTTTGGGTAAAACACTTTACAGAAGCGAAAAACTGTAGTCAATGCCCACCTCAGTATTTTTCAAAAATCAAACAGGAATGCTATATTATCCATCTTATGAAGTTGTAATCTTGCCAAATCAACCGTAAGTCAAGCTTTATTAAAACTATTAATTAATTAAAATATTAACAATTAGTGTGCTAAATTATTTGACTGAGCAGGCAAAATAAATCACATAAATCACTTTTCTGCACCGCGCTTGCTGGAGTGTTTCCTCTCTCCAAATAGGAATTTAAGTTGGTACAACTACTTACAGCAGGGAACAGGGAACAGGGGTGAAAAGCCTTTAAAATAAGTCTTCTTAATTAAAGTTTGTACTCCATTTACTTGAAACGTGCTGTATCATTAATTTATGATTTTTGGTTTAGTCTGGTCTATTTTCACCGGAATCTTAATCACAAACTCTGCTCCTTTCCCGTGTTCAGAAATACAATGAATTTGCCCACCATGTTTTTCTACTATAATTTGATGGCTAATTGATAAACCCAACCCTGTACCTTTACCCACTGGTTTTGTAGTAAAAAATGGATCAAATAAACGTTTTTGAATACTTTCCGGGATACCTGGGCCATTATCCTCAAAGCGAATAATCACATGATTATCATCACTAAATTTAGTTTGAATCCGAATCGTGAGATTTTTCCGCATTTTTCCCGCTAAATCACCACTAAATATTGATAACTGATAACTTTCAGATAAAGCATCAATAGAATTAGTGAGAATATTCATAAACACTTGATTCAATTGCCCAGCATAACATTCTATTAACGGCAGTTCACCATATTCTTTAATTACGGCTATTTCAGGACGATTAGGTTTAGCTTTCAGGTGGTTTTGCAGAATTATTAAAGTGTTATCTATACCTTCATGAATATCCACTACTTTTATCTCTGCTTCATCCAAGCGAGAAAAATTACGCAAAGACAAAACTATCTCTCTGATTCTTGTAGAACCAGCCATCATGGAAGATAGTAATTTTGGTAAATCTTCCACAATAAAATCAAGTTCAATTTCATTGATTAATTTTTTAATCTTAGCTTCAGGCTGAGGATAGTTTTCTTGATATGTTTTTAAAACATTGAGCAAATCTTCTACATATTGAGTAGCATGGGTGAGATTGCCATAGATAAAACTAATTGGATTGTTGATTTCATGGGCTATTCCCGCTACCAATTGTCCTAAAGCCGCCATTTTTTCATTTTGTAGTAATCGGGTGTAATTATGCTGCAAATCCCGAAAACCTGCTTTTGCTTTTCTGGCTCGTTCTTTTTCGTGTTGCAGGCGCTCAATTGTCAGAACATAAATTCGTGAATAAGCTAATAATAATTGATGAAAATCAAGCAATCCATGTTTGAGTGAACTGCTTTCAACTATAATTGGCTCATAAACTTGCCTGGGATCTCGTGCTAATGCTGCTTGAGTGGCATCTACAATCTTAGTATCTTCAGATAAAATAAATATTTCTGGTTGAATAAAATTATACAAATATTCAATTGGTCTACCAGCAAACAAACCCAGACCATAAGGGCGACTCATTTGTTCAAAAAACAATCGTCTAGAAATCATACATTTACACTGCTGATCTCTAGTCAGAATCACTCCTGGGAGTAAGGGTTCTTGTTCAAAAACTTTTGCCAAATCAGAACCTGGACAACTTAGCTCCATCTGTGTAGTCCAAACTGGTAGCTGCTGTAGAGTTGAATCTAGTTCCAGGTTCAGTTCATCGGTATATTTCATGCTATGCATGGCCAGCATATTTACATCCTTAACCTGTGGGTAAGACTTACGGTTTTTACAAACCTGATGATTGTCACAGCTAACTCTTTATAGAATATTCATCAATCTCCATAATCTCCTAAGTGCCTAATCTTGTTATCTTGTAGAAAGTATGGTTGTTCATTAAAACTAGCTATGGCTTGAGCCAAAATTCTACAATTTACATAAAACGAAAATTACAGAATACCAATCAAAGAGCTCTAGTGCAAGGAGGCAGAAGGCAGGAGGCAGGAGGGAAGAAGGTTGATTAAATAGTAATTCCCTGTTTTTTTAACTGGATAATTATTTCCGCCAAGCTGCGCTAGATACTCATTATTGTAGGGTGATACAACAATATACAATATATCCTAACATCTAGCCTTTAAATAAAAGTTAAGAACCCAACTTAGTTTAATGAATGGCGTTGCTGAATTGATGTATGTTTTTTGAGGGTAGAGAAATTCCATGAAACGTCTCTACAAGGGTTTTGGCTCTATGCAAAATCATTTGCATCCCTAAAATCAGCAACGCCTAATGAATTTATAGTAATTCTTTTTGAACTTACTCAAAAAATCGTAAACATAAAAAACAAGTTTTTAGAATAATGTTCAAAAGTGGCTACATCTCAAGCAGCATCGGCTAATCTTTTTCAGTATCTTGCTAAATTTATACCTTGTCTTCACCAAATCCTGCTTATACAAACACTTCTGCTACAACATTCTTAAGCTAAGGATGCGGTTGATGAACCGACAGCTTTAAAGTATAAACTTAGCTGTTAATTAGCAAATTTCTGAACAAATAAATCAGTTTTGCATTAATAACTACCCATATTACTGATTTTTGTACCAGACATCTGTTTTCTAATACACAAATATTACGCAATTTATTCGCCTTGTTTTATACTAAATATAAACAATTGTTTATATTCATGGGTTTAATAACATCCTGCATTTTAAGCTAGGGGGAAGCTCATTATAGCAATCCGACTTGAGTTGTAAACTGACTTGTGGAGAGAAGGGAACACTTCGACAAGCTTAGTGCATGGCAAGGAACTCTTAACAGGTAGCATTCATAAATGATTTAAGATTGCTATATACAGCAGGGAATGCTTGCTTTACGGAGGAAATTAATTGTCCATGACTACTTAATACAAACGATTTTAATTTATTTAAATCTCTATTTTACAAAATTTTTAGTTTAATTTGAATCACTACTTAATCTATACAGGAGTGAATCATAGCAGCTTTTTTCAAATTTGTACACATCTTTTGGGAAGATGCACATTAACTCAAGAGAGTTTAGATTAACTAGATATGGTAAACACCTGGTATATACAAAGGCTTGGCTAATACCCAAGCCTTTTTCATCCAGTCTGGTAGAATATGAATGAGATATTGACTAAAAAATGCTCTATCAGTTTTGCGAAAATTTGGACACATACCATAGGAAGATGACTTACAAGCTAAGTAACATTAAATTAGTTTAGTACGTTGTTAAGCACAGCAATTATAGAGGTTTGGTTATTAGCCAAACCTTTTTTCTGAACATCAACAATTATTAGAGAAATAACACTATTTGACTTGAGTAATAATACAAATACATTGTCAGGAAAATAGCAATGCTTTCTATCATAAACCTATATTTAGGATTCTTACGAGATTTTTGAAATATACTGAACTGGGCATTTCTCAATCAAATTATGATATAACAAAGAACTAGTGCAACATAGCGGTAATAACGCTCCAGTTAAACAAGATCCAAGCATCAGTTACAGCCTGTTTCCAGTAAATGAAGTACAAACTTTAATAATGAAAGCCTTGTGCTAAAGGAGTTTCAAGGCTGTTCCCTGCTATAAATCAACTTTCTTACGTTCTGCCTCCTTGCACTAGGTTGTAGTTATTTTTGGAGTATCGGAATTGATTTCAATTTGTGTGTTTGATGTTTCTTCATCAAATACGACTAAGTCAAACCAAAATGTTGTACCGATACCCACTTCACTTACTAAATGAACTTGGCTATGATGTCTTTCAATGATATTTCTGATTATGGATAACCCTAAACCTGTTCCTTCTAAGGTGTGGACTCGGTTTTCTACACGGAAAAAGCGATCAAATATTGCTTGTTGATCTTCCGGGGCAATTCCTATTCCTGTATCACTAATTTCTATTCTAACTTTGGCTGGTTGGTTATGTGCATCGTTTAAAAAATCTAGTTTATAAGCATGAATTGCCACTTTGCCACCAGATGGGGTAAACTTCAGAGCATTACCAATTAAATTACCAAATACTTGCAATAATAAATCATAATTACCTACAACTAGTGGTAAATTTGGGGCGACTTCTTGGACTAATTCAATTCCTTTATCTTTAGCATTAAGTTGATAAGTTCGCAGGGTTTGTTCAAGTGCTTGGGCTAAATCTACACCATCAAAATTATAAATCCGTCCTGATTCTAGTTTTGATAAATCTAAAACATCATTTACTAAACGGGTAAGTCTATCAGTTTCATGGTTAACGGTTTGTAAAAACTCTCGGCGTTCTTCTGCACCTAAATCTTCACCGTAGTCATGTAGGGTTTCAATATAAGTTTTGATGTTAAATAAAGGTGTGCGGAGTTCGTGGGAAATGTTGCTGATAAATTGGCTTTTGGCTTCGTTAAGTTCTACTTCGCGGGTGATATCTTGTACTGTAATGGCAATACCTTTCACGCTTTCTCGTAGTAAGTCTAAAACTGTAGTTAAAAGAATGCGAATAGTGCGCTTTATGGGCTGGTTGAGAGTAATCCGAAATTCTGCACTTTCACATTCACCGGCGGCCATTTCGTATAATGTGCGAGTGATTTCCATTTGTGCGGCTGAGGGTAGATGATGTAAGACGTTACAACCAACTACATCTATTCCTTCCCAACCAAATATGCGTCTAGCAGTAGGATTGACAAGAATTACTTGCATATTGTTGTCAATCAACACGGCACCATCGGCAATGGTGGAAACTAATGTTTCTAATTTGGCTTTTTCGGCTGTTAGTTCTTCGATATTTTGTTCTTCATAACTTTCTAGCCGTTCTGCCATTTCGTTAAAATTTAAAATTAGTTCTCCTAGTTCTCCACCTAATGGTAAATCAATACGCTGTTTAAAGTTACCGGCGGCTATTTGTTTGACTCCTACTAATAATTCCTTAATCGGTTTGGTGATGGTTAAGGCATTAATTACGCCGGCTAATATTACCATGACCCAAATTGTGATAAAAACGGCGATGGTAACATCACGGGTGAAGTTTGTGGAAATGACTGCGGTGGGGTTAGGATTAATACCGATCGCTAGTACACCTAAGTATTTCTGATCTACAATCAGGGGAACAAATACATCGGTAACGACTCCATCAGGGGTGGTATGTTGTCTAACCATAGGCTGGTCATCATTACCAGGGTAATCTTCTGGTAGTTGTATTCGGCGCTTGATGGTAAGGGAGTTTTCTACTTCGGGTTCCCAAAAAGGAATACCAAAAAATATTTGCCCGGTTTCATCTGCGTACAGCATATAACGCACGCTTGAGGTGCTGCTGTAGAAACGTTGGGAAAATTGGGCTACTTCCGTCAAATTATTTTCTGCTACTAGAGGTGTGACGTTAGCAGCTAGTAGCAAGCCTAAATCACGGCCAAAGCGGGTGTCGTTCAACCGTGCATCTTGTTGAATGGTATTAATTGCCCAAAAGGTTAAACCACTCATGACTAAAGAAACCACTAAGGTTGCCACGGCTAAGAGTTTAGTCTGAAGGGTGAACTCAGACCACCAACTAGCGATCGCGGAACGCCCGTCACCAGCGATTGCTTCTCGAATTGTTTTTAATAGAGCCAGCATTATAGAATCACTGTTGTTTACTTTCTTCTTTTTTTAACGCAACAACTTAAAATTAACAGTAAAAGGGAACAGGGAACAGGGAACAGGGAACAGGGAACAGGGAACAGGCAATAGGCAATAGGCAATAGGCAATAGGTAATTAGGAATTAATTCTTATTTTCCCCCCTGCCCCCTGCCCCCCTGCCTCTTCTCCCCTGCCCC
>DATGXB010000101.1:0-7315 GCA_035299225.1 Nostocaceae cyanobacterium
ATAACGGTTTTTTGCTCCAAAAAAATCTAAAGAAATTCTTAAATTACATGGGTACAAAAAAACCAGAAAAAGCCTATATTGCTTGCTATACAACCCTTTGAAATTTATCTGGTACACCTGTACGGGGGAAGCTCAGTTAAATCAGAGGAATCTATAGATATTGCTGCACCAGATGAAGATATAATTATCAAAGGCAGAATAGATACTTTAGTTTTTAAAAACCAATTTTGGGTAATGGTAATTGAATCAAAAAAAGCTTCATTTTCCATAGAAAAAGGATTGGCACAAATTCTCGCTTATATGTTGGGGAATCCTTATGCTGATAAACCTAGTTTTGGGATGATTGACACTGGTAGCGACTTTATTTTTGTGAAATTAGTTAAAAGTAATCCTCCGCGTTATGCTTTATCCAAAGGTTTCTTAATGCGAAATCCTGGTAATGATTTGTATGACGTGTTACGCATTCTTAAACGTCTGACTTTCTTAGTCAGTGCTTAAATTTTTGAGAACCAGCCTATAGTTATCTGTAAAGTAGATTCAATTTATTAATTTAAGTCTTTTTTGACCTTTCTTTGATAAAATCCAATCAAGCTGAGTTTGTGGGGAAAATTCTGTGTTAGCAGCCGTACTTTATGGCCAGGAAGATTTGCGCTTGGAACAGGTAGCCGAACCAACTCCGGGACATGGGGAAGTGGTGATTAAGGTTGGTGCTGCTACTACCTGCGGAACAGATTTAAAGGTATGGCGGAGGGGTGGCCATGCGAAAATGTTAAAACCGCCGACTTTGTTCGGCCATGAAGCTGCGGGAACGATTGTGGCTATTGGTGAAGGGGTGAGAAAATGGAAAATAGGCGATCGCATTTTCGCTAATAATTCCGCCCCATGCATGAAATGCTTTTTTTGTCAACGACAAGAATTTTCTTTATGTCCCCATTTAACTTGGAATAATGGCACTTTTGCCGAATTTCTCAAGATTCCCGCACCAATTGTAGAATATAATATGTTATCTGTTGCTGATCATGTCCCCTTAGAATTGGCAGCGATGACCGAACCTTTAGCCTGTGTGTTACATGGCGTAGCACGTTCCAATATTAAGCCAGATGATCGCGTGGTGGTTTTGGGTGATGGTGCGATCGGTTTAATGTTTGTAGCAGTTTTAGCAAGTCAATTTCAGGTGTATTTGTGGGGAGGAAATGATCAGCGTTTAGAAATTGGTGTAAAACTCGGTGCTGTCAAGACTTTTAATTATCATCAAGTTGCAGATATTCCCCAAGTAGTGAAAGAATTTACTGAGGGGTGGGGTGCAGATATAGTTATAGAAGCAACTGGAGTACCAAAAGTTTGGGAAGATGCGATCGCCTGTGCTCGTCCAGGTGCTACAGTTAATTTATTCGGTGGTTGTCCGCGAGATACTACAATTACCGTGAATACAGAACAATTACATTACAGCGAACTAACATTAAAAGGCGTATTTCATAATACCCCTTATTATGTCAAAGAGGCATTAAATTTGATTTCTAGTAGAAAAATTCCCTTTGAATTATTAATCAGTGAAAAGCGACAATTATCAGATTTAGAACAAGTTTTTCACGACATGAAAGCGCGAAAAGTAATTAAAGTAGCAATGATACCTTAAGCCAAGTTGCTAGTTATCTAGTTGAGGCTGGTATGGGTAATGAAATTCCTGTTTTCATCCTGTAAATCCTTAAATCCTGGACATCATCTCGACTTCGCTCGATAACCACCTGATTCAGACATTTATTAAGAGTTGAAAACATCTTTTATCGCTGCTATAGCCGCATTTCTAGATAAATATTCCTGTGCGTCATCTTCACCAAAATGTTTTTTAATAGTGAGATAAGGATTCATAGCCGCATAATATAAAATTATCACAGCTTCATAAGTCCCATCATTTGGGTGACAAACCTACCAAGTTCTTAAAGTATAAATATCAGCTTCATCTTCTGAATCGTAATATCCCCAAACATAAGCAAAATAATCACCATTCTGATTTTTAAAATCTCTCTCCAAGTCTTGCAAATACTTTTCTAATGAACTATTGCTTACACCACCACCAGTTAAAGTTAAATAAGGAGTGTCGGGAAAAGGATAACAATAAATTGGATTCTTGGTGGATTTCCATTCCATGCAGAATAAAGTAATTGATTCATATTAACTCCACACTGTAAATTTACAATCAAATAATTTCTTACCTTTTGCTTCTATATCATCATTTGTGCTACCATACCATTTAGCGTAATCCCAACGAAAACAGAATATTTCATAATTAGTATAAGTCAAAAACTCTAATTCTTTCATTTTCTTTAAAAAAATCCGTAAATATTTACTTCTTCTTTTCCCCCGTCCTATTTACAGCTTAAGAGGAAAGACTATTATGATTCAATCAGCGTCAAAACTGCTTACAGTTGATGAGTTTATCACTCAGTATGGAGATGACTATAAATATGAATTAATTGATGGGGAATTAATTGAAATAGAACCAACAGGACCGCATGAACAAGTAGGTGCTTTTATTACCAGAAAATTCAACGTAGAAATTGACCGTCAAGACTTAAATTATTTTATCCCCCATCAATGCCTAATTAAACTATTAGGAACAAATACCGCTTTTCGTCCTGATGTCATAGTTTTAGATCAAACTCAATTAATTAATGAACCATTATGGCAAAAAGAACCTATTATCACATCAGGAAAATCTATTAAATTAATTGCCGAAGTTGTCAGTACAAATTGGTCAAATGATTATGCTCGAAAATTTGAAGACTATGCTATATTGGGAGTTCCAGAATATTGGATTATTGATTATTTAGGTATTGGTGGGAGAGAATATATTGGTAAACCCAAACAACCAACAATCACAATTTGTAAATTAATAGAAGATGAATATCAAAGACATTTATTTCACGAAAATGATCAATTAATTTCCGATATTTTCCCTAATTTACAATTAACAGCTAAACAAATTTTTGCATCAGTGTAGAAATATTTAATCAAAATTAAATCAAAAATCGCCGCTAGTTTAATAATTGGGTAAAAAATGGGCAACATAGGAGCATTCCGTCTTGTTCGCTGCTAGAGGGAAACTAATGTTACATTCCCTAGTCAAAAATCTCAAATTGCTATAAGTGAGAATAGGAAAATGCTCAAAAAATCTCTGCATCACCTGTTAATTTTACCCGTTTCTCTGATATCTGGTTTAACTGCGGCGTTTTTGCTTCACCATCCCGCGCAAGCTTTACCAGGGGAAACCATAGAAGAGGTAACAAGCTGGATACAAGCGCATCCTACACTCCGTCCCAGCAGTGGGGAGAAATTAATAGTTACTAAGAGTGATACAGCAGCACAAAGATTCACTTTTCAAGCTTCGGTGTTACCTCCTGGTAGAGTGACTTTCACCAAAGAACGTAATAAAATACGTACAGAAAAAATTAGTATGTTTGATGCGGTAAACGGAATTACATTCAACCGTTTGTATGAATCATTGCGGGTAATTTACGGTTTAGATATTTATCAAGATTTTAACCGTGCTCAAGTTATTTATCAATATCCTAACCAGAGTGCAATTAATCAGTCTAGATTAGCCAAAACACCGATTAGAGAAGCATTACAGGGAGAGTTACGATTAGGCGATCGCTTCGTGTACTGGGTAGAGTTAGCGCAACCAAGAGACGGAAAGGCGATCGCTGGAAACATGACAGTTTTACTCAAAAAAGACCTAGACAAATTAGAAGGAGAACTGAGAATCCGTTAACATTATAAGTATGTGTAGGGTGGGCATTTTTGCTAAAATACTGAACAGATGCGGAAAACTGTAGTCAATGCCCACCTTTGTATTTTTCAAAAATCAAACAGGAATTCTATATTTTCAATATTTAACAAATAGAAAAAATTGTTATTCTTCAGTAGTTGCAGCATACAATAAAGTTAGTGCAACCGCTCAAAATAAAGTTGAATTTTGACTTGTTCCCCTATCCCTCATCCTTGAATTTCATCCCGCTAGGTGGAGTTTGCCAATTATTAGCAAAAATGCTTTCTACTGCAAAAGAAATTCTTTGTAAATCTTCCTTTAAAAGCGGTGGCCAGTCAATCCCGGCTTTTCTTCCCACTGCAAATAATCGGGGAGTTTGCACACCTAAAATATATAAAGCATAAACCAACTCTCGGTCTAAATTTGAAACTTCTTTTAAAGCTTCAAACACTACCTTTAATGCTAATAAAATCGAGGTAATTTGACCGGGAACTGGTGGTTTACCCTGCGTTAAATGACTTAACAAAGAATCAGGATTTTCTTCAGTTTTCGCTTGGTCTATTAAAAATTTTTTGGCTGTTTCGTAATTCATAGTAAAATCTGTTCAATCATACGATTAGCTTGGGCAGCATAACTACCACCAAACAAGTTAAAATGATTGAGAATGTGATATAAGTTATACAAGATTTTGCGTTTTTCGTAACTTGGATTTAAGGGAAAAATTTCGTTATAACCTTGATAAAAAGCTGCGGGAAAACCTCCGAAAAGTTCTGTCATTGCAATATCTACTTCTCTATCTCCGAAATAAGTAGCGGGATCAAAAATTACAGGTTCACCATCAACAGTACAGCCAGCGTTACCTCCCCATAAGTCCCCATGTACTAAGGAAGGTTGCACTTGATGACCTGCTAATAATTCGGGAATGGCTGCTAAAAGTTTATCTTGCAACGGGAAGTTTCCGCCACGTCTTCTCGCTAAAGAAAATTGATAACCTAAACGATGTTTAGTGTAAAATTCCACCCAGTCGGCTGTCCAGGTGTTGATTTGTGGCGTTGAACCGATGGTATTATTCATATCCCAGCCAAAACCTTTATCACTGCTGGTTTTGTGTAAGGCGGCTAGTTTGTGTCCCATTTCTCGCCAAGATTGAGAATTTCCGCTTCCCATTTCCAGCCATTCTAAAACTAAATAACCAGAGTTGCCAGCACTTCCCCAACATACAGGTTTAGGTACACGAATGGTAGAAGTATCATACATTTGTTGTAAACCTAATGCCTCAGCTGCAAACATTTCTAACTGTGAAGCTTGGTTAATTTTGACAAAGTAGATTTGCTGACCATTAGCAAGGGAATAACCTTGATTAATACATCCCCCGCTTACAGAGTGGCGTTTTTGGGTTTGGAATTTTGCACCGGTTACACTGCTAATATGAGCGTCAATTTCGTTCCAGATCATTTGTCAGGTGATAGTAGTTAAGGTAAGTCGGGGAAAATGTCTGAATCAGGATGTCCAGGATTTAAGGATTTACAGGATGAAAATAGGAATTTTATCACCTATTACCTATCCTCAATGACACATTACCAGCCTCAATTTAGATAACTATTGCAGCATGGCGGAAATAATCATCCAGTTGAAAAACCTGAGAATTACTACTTAATTAACCTTCTTCCCTCCTGCCTCCTGCCTCCTGCCTTCTTGCACTAGCAACTTGGGTTATTTTGTAAGGGCAGATTTTGCAGATAAATTTGTACCTAGTTGTCAAAATTATCCACTAAACCCACCCTCACAGATAGATAAAGTCAAAAATGAAGAATAAATAATTACTCCTGCCTCCTGCCTCCTTAAGACGGTTTAACTACGACTACACCATAAGCATTAGCAGAAAGATATTTTTGTGCGGCTTGCATTAGGGTGGTGGGGTTTTGGGCTTGGATGTACTCTGGATAATTGAATGCTGGTTCTAAGTCTCTGACAAGGGTATGATAATAACCATATAAGCCGGCGCGATCGCTTGGGGTTTCATTCCCAAAAATAAACCGATTGGCTACTCTGCGTCTGACACGGGCAATTTCCGATTCTTTAACGGGTTCTTGGTGTAAAGTTTGGATATGTTGTGCGATCGCCTCTTCTACTTTCCCTAAATCCTCAACCTCACATTTTACCCAAATATAAAATATTCCCTGCTGTAACATACTCATATTACTTACAGAAATAGAACTCACTAACTCCCTTTCTTCTCGTAAATCTTGTACGAAACGAGATGTGCGGCCATGTCCCAAAATTCCCGCTAACACATCCAAAGCATAAGTTTCATCTAAATCAGCCATTCCCGGAACACGCCACAGCATAATTAATCTAGCCTGTTGTAAACTGTCGTCCACAAACTCTTGACGGACAATTTCTGTAAATGCCGGTTCAGGCGCTAAACTTGGGTATGATGATTTAGTAGAATGATCCTGAAATTGAACTTGCTCAAATCCCTTCACCACAGATGCAATGAGTTCATCTTCTGGTAAATTTCCCACAGCGATCGCTGTAATCGCTTCCGGTTGATACCAACACCCATGAAAATCCCGCATTTGTTGCGGTGTCACCTCAGAAATCACCGACTCAGGACCCAACACCGGACGACGATAAGGTAAAACATCAAACCCCATTTCAATCATCCGTCGAAAAGTCCGACGACGGGGGTTATCCTCAGACCGGCGAATCTCCTCTAAAACAACTAACCTTTCCCTCTCAAAAGCCTCATCAGGAATACTCGGATGACAAACCACATCTATTTGTAAAGGCGCTAACTCCACAAAATCTTTAGGCGCAGTGGTAATGTAATAATGTGTATAATCTTGGCTAGTAGCTGCATTGGTTACAGCGCCTTTTTCCTCAATCCGTCTTTCAAATTCCCCACTGGCTAAACGCTGCGTTCCCTTAAAAATCATGTGCTCTAAAAAATGTGCCATCCCATTAATAGCATCCGATTCTACAGCAGAACCCACATTAGCCCATATACTCAAGTTTACAGCCTCAATCGGCATTTGTTCAGCAATGATAGTTAAGCCATTAGATAATTTATGCAGCTTAGGGGCATTGATACGTGGTAATTTCATCAGAGTTGATGTCATTGGTCGTGGTGAGTAAGAGCTATTTTACTTATTCCATCTTAACTACACTTCCAAGATAAATAATTATTACTAGTCCAGCACAGCAAAAATAACTATCCATTTCCACCCTATCCAATATTCAGTTAAATCAACCTTAATACCTCCTGCCTCCTTGCACTAGTCAGGGTAATTTAACTCAAACCCCGGTAAAACATCCTCACCAGACAACACCCCCGGCAACTTTACAACCTCCACCCCTCCACCTTGACGGTAAATTTCCACCTCTTGATCTTGAGGATTAATTGGTAGTGATAAAAATGTAGTGATAAACAAGAATGTCAAGAAAAAGCTATTAGTATATTTATCAGTTTTACATATTAATTTTAGCAAAATCCACCGTTCATTAATAAATTTCACCAAAACTGAGTTTTGCTATATAATTGTA
>DATGXB010000102.1:0-20726 GCA_035299225.1 Nostocaceae cyanobacterium
TAGTGCAGCTAATTTAACGGGAACTGATATTAATCTTACTTCTACAACCGGAAATATCAATTTTAATCAAACTGTAGATGGTAGTAGTAATTTAAGCGTTAATGCTCAAAACCTGACTTTTAATGGTGCAGTTGGTGAAACTTCATCCTTAAATAGCCTGAGTGTTAATAGTTCTAACAATACTAACTTAAATGGAGATGTCAAAACCACTGGAGATATTACTTTTAATAGTCCTGTCAACTTGAGTAATAATGTGCTAATAGAAAGTTTAGATAATGTTAATTTTAACTCTAACTTGACAGTTAATAATAATCAATTAAGGGTTAATGGTAATACTATTAATAGTGCTGGAGAAATTACCGGACAGGAAAACAGTTTAATTAATTTTTTAGCAAATCAGAATATTATTACTAACAATATTTCTACCACAGGAGGAGAAATTCAACTTAATAGCCAAAATGGTACAGTTACTACAAATAATCTTAACTCTAACAGTGATTTAGCAGGTAATAGTAGTAACATTACGATTCAAGCAGTTGGTGATATAATTACTGGTGATTTGTCTACAGCTAATAATAGAGGTAATGCAGGATTTGTCAACTTAAACAGTATAACGGGAAGAGTAGAAACAGGACGTATTAATACTAACAGCGTGACTGGTAATGGTGGTACTGTGGATATTATCGCAGGCGATCGCATTTCGACCAAAATCATTAACTCCAGTTCCCAAACTACCAACGCTGGGAATGTCACCCTAAATCCCAAAAATGCGCTTGTTGTCACCTCAATAAATGCTCAAGGAGGAACTAACGGTCAAGGTGGTAATGTTAATATTTTCACTAGAACCCTGCAAATTCTAGGAACTTTTATAGATCAAAATGGTATTAATGCTAGTATCTCCACCACTGGGGGAACTGGTAGCGGTGCAATTACTATTAATCATGTTAATGATACTTTCGTCGTCGGAGATCCTTTAACTAACGGCACTGCTGGGGCACTTGTCAGCGAATCTAATAATATAATTCAGCCAATTAATTCTATTTTAGGAACATATCAACAAGGTAATATTACAATTAACTCTCCATTCATCAAACCAAAACCCGAACCAAAACCCGAACCAAAACCCGAACCAAACCCTGTACCAAACCCCGTACCAAACCCCGAACCAAACACTTCTCTAGACCCTAAAAAATTTATCCATATTAATCAGCTTCGTCAACGCGAAAATGGTAACAAACCACAACAAGAACCTAGAATGTCTCCACTTCAATTCCGGTTTTTACGTGCGGCATCTAGGGTTAATAATAATATCTCACTTGCAGCAGGACAAGAAGCTATTAATAGACTAGAAGAAATCAATACTCAAGAATATACTTCTTTCTTAGGACTCTCAGAAAGTACAGGAAAAACCACAGAAGATATACAAAGCAATCTTCTCAGAGTTCAGCAAATTACAGGTGTTAAATCAGCATTAGTTTATGTCAGTTTTGCTAACGCAAACAGCACCGATTTATCTGGAAGTATCAGAGTAATTCAAGATAGTGATGTCCTGTATATAGGTGTAATGACAGCTGAAGGTTTACTGAATTATCAAGTAGTAGAAGGGGTAACTAGAAAACAAGTGATGTCAATAGTAAATAAATTTAGAGTTGAAATTACTAATCCTGACCACCCTAATAGTAAAAATTATTTAGTTAATGCTCAAAAACTTTATCAATTATTAATTGCTCCCAGAGAAGCAGAATTACAAAAACAAGGAATTAATAACTTAATGTTTGTCATGGATGAAGGTTTAAGATCCATTCCTCTGTCTGCTTTACATGACGGTAAACAATTTCTCATTGAAAAATATAGTTTAGCATTAATTCCCAGTTTTAGTTTGACAAATACTGAATATATCGGTTTGAAAAATCCTGAAGTTTTAGCTATGGGTGCAGAGACTTTCACCCCAGAACAAAAACAAGCAGAATTGCGTGCTGTACCAATCGAATTATCTACAATTACCCAAAAAATTAAAGGTCAATATTTTCTCAATCAAGATTTTACACTCACTAATCTGAAAAAACAACGGACACTTAAATCTTATCAAATTATTCATTTAGCCACTCACGCTTATTTTCCTAGCACAAAAAACGCCATTAATCAACAACCTTACATTCAGTTATATGATGATAAATTACCATTATCAGAAATAGAACAATTAAGTTGGAATAATCCACCTGTAGAATTATTAGTATTAAGTGCTTGTCGGTCAGCAATAGGAGATGAAAAAGCAGAATTAGGTTTTGCGGGTTTAGCTGTGAAAAGTGGAGTAAAATCAGCCGTAGCTAGTTTATGGTATGTTTCTGATGCTGGAACATTTGGTTTAATGACAGAATTTTATAATCAACTGCGAAATACTCCGATTAAAGCTGAAGCACTACGACAAGCACAAATTGCCATGATTAAAAAACAAGTAAGGTTAGAAGGAAATGAATTTTTATTTTCTGAAGGTAAAATTTCTGTTCCTCCTAAATTAGTGAACTATTTAACAAGTGATCTTTCTCATCCTTATTATTGGGCAGCATTTAATGTTATTGGTAGTCCTTGGTAAATAATTCTTGAGATTCTTAGTAAGGATATAAATTCTGTAGAGACATTCAATAAAACATCTCTACATTTAAAATTAATTTTCCGTTAAGCTGCGACTAAATTATTTAGTTGTAATTCACATTGCTGAAAAGCAAAATTGACAACAGCAAATAATTTATCTAATTCATAAATCGTGTAAGGAGTGATATTTCTCGTAAAAGTATTACCTTCCAATTTGCCAAATTCCCAAAACAAACCATTAGAAACAATCCCATAAATAACAATTGGTAAATCTCCATTTAATCTTTGTGCTGCAACCATTTCCGCTAAACATTGTGACCAACCTGTTTCAAAATTATCTTGCTTTGCTTCGACTAAAATGAAATAAGGTTGATCAAAAACAACTTTACCCAAAGGTGACTTTTTCGCTAAAATATATTCAGGATAACCTGATAATTTTTCATCATAATTTAATGAATGATGACTCCATAAAATAAAATGACTGCTGTATTTTTTCCACACCTCCTTTAAAACTGGATAAATCAAATTTTCACAGATAGCATATTCTGAACAGTCAACTACACCTTCACGCATGACTGTTGTTAAATCTTCCCGGAAGTATTCAGGAATATTAAATGCAACTTCACTAACAAAATTAGCTTCAGTATAAATTACCTGAAAAGCTTTCAGGACTTCACCAATAGTTTTAAAATTGCTAAATACCATAACTACCTCATAAGAAATAAATCATCTTGTTATATCTAGTTTAACAATATCTAAAAAATATTTTTGATTCCTGATCATGTAGATTTTTACACTCGTAAGGGCTGTGTTACTTGTTCATCCTATAGTTAGATTTACCAGATTTCTATCTTTAGATTTATGAATATCTCCTAGAGAAAATTTAAAGTTAAGTGCTTGGGTGGGTTGCACCTGAATTTGTAAGTGAGGTTAAAAACTATGTCAATTCTAGATATCAATACCAAATCTGATTTGTTTGTAGATTTATCTACCGATGAACAGGAAATTTTAACTGGTGGACAGATGAATAATACCACTGGACGTATACCGATGGGTGCAGCAATGACCCCTGGTACAACAGTAGTTGTTCCTGATATGATATACTCTGTACCAAATATACCTACTATGAATGTATTTGGTAATATTCCTACCAATAGTGTTAGTAGTCCTAGTCCTACGGCTTAATTTTCAAATTAGGAATCCGGCTAAAAATTAGTTAGATTTTAAATTTTAGTGCTGATTATCATCTCTGCATTGATAAGTTTTAGCACAAAAAAATATCAGTTGTCAAAAAACCAAGAGAGAGCCTATTTTAAAGAATGTATTTATTAACTCAAATCATGTAGAGACGTTCTGTGGAACGCCTCTAAAACAATTTGCAAAAAAATTGTAAAACTCAGGATTTAAGCCTGTGTTGCAGCGTGTTTCTGTAAATCTGCTAAAGAACAAACTTCTAAAGCTCTAGCGTGAGTAGCTTCTAATACCACTGGAGGGGCAGCATCGGCTTCTAGTGCTTCTTGCCAACGAGACGCACATAAACACCATTTATCTCCTGGTTTTAACCCTGGAAAGTTAAAATGAGGTGCGGGTGTGCTTAAATCGTTACCTTTCGCTTTGGTAAAGGCTAAAAACTCGGCTGTAACTTGGGCACAAACTACGTGCATTCCAAAATCTTGGCCGCCGGTTTGACAAAAACCATCCCGATAAAAGCCGGTTAGGGGGGATGTACAACACAGTTCTAACTTTGTGCCTAGTACGTTTTTTGCTTCTGTCATAAATGGTTTGTTCAGAGGGTTAAAAGTGCTGCTAAGAAATGTAACTGATTTTGGAGAGAAAAAGCTAAGTTTGTGATACATTAACCACACGAGCGATCGCATTCACTAAATCTTCTGGCATCACTGGCTTAGGAACGTGTAATTGAAAACCCGCGTCTGTAGCTTTACTCCGATCATATTCTCCGGCATAAGCAGTTAAAGCTATAGCGGGAATTTCTCCTCCTTGTTCTGCTGTCCAATTTCTCACCTGTTTGATGAATGTATAACCATCAATTTCTGGCATACTAATATCACTTAATAACACATCTACTGGTTCTTGTTCTAAAACTTTTAAAGCTTCCAATGCCGAACTAACAGCTTTTACTTCCGCACCATCTTGTTCTAAGACAAAAGCAATAAAATCTCTAGAATCAGCATCATCATCTACAACTAAAACCTTTAAACCATCCAGAAGCAAGGATTTATCCTTAAATGACAAACCTGGATTTTTTTCTTCCTTCATAGCCAGCAGAATATCATCCTTAATTAAGGGTAATCTCACAGTAAATACTGCTCCCTGATTTACCCCAGGACTAGAGGCTGTAATTACACCCCCGTGAATTTCTACAATATTTCGGACAATAGCTAATCCTAAACCTAATCCGCCAAATTTTCTTGTAGAACTACTATCAGCTTGCCGAAAATAATCAAATACATAAGGTAAAAATTCGGCACTAATTCCTTGACCTGTATCGCTGACAGTAATTTGAGCATAATCATCAACCTGCTCTAGTTTAACTTTTACTCTTCCTCTTTTGGGTGTAAATTTCACCGCATTAGAAAGTAAATTCCAAAATACTTGTTGTAATCTTGTAGGATCGCCAATTACTTGACCTATATTAACAGGTAAAATGGCATTTATATCAATTGATTTTGTTTCTGCCGCTAACTTTATTGTATCTATTGCTGGCAAAATTACAGCCCTGAGATTGACATTCACATTATTTAGAACAAACTTACCCTGTAAAATTCTAGAAACATCAAGTAAATCTTCTATTAACTGAGCTTGTAATTTAGCATTACGTTCAATTGCAATGAGTGCTTGAGTTATTTTATTTTGATCAAACTCATACATTTGTAATAATCTAGCCCAGCCTAAAATAGAATTTAATGGTGTACGTAACTCATGGGAAAGCACGGCTAAAAATTCATCTTTAATTTTATTTGCTGTTTCTGCTTTTTCTCTAGCTGCTTGCTCTAATTCTAATAAATGATCACGTTCTTGTTGAATTTGTTTTTGTTCATGAATGTCTGTACAACTACCAATCCATTTTACTATCCTTCCTTGCTCATTTTTCAATGGTAAACCCCGACCTAACAGCCAACGATAAGCACCATCAGAAGCTCGTTTAAAGCGATATTCAATTTCGTATAAATTCCCAGTTTTTACAGCATTTAACCATGCTTGATATGACCTTTCTACGTCTTCAGGATGTAAGGCATTTAGCCAACCTGAACCTAAAGATTGTTCTACTGTTAGTCCTGTATATTCACACCAATTTTTATTAAAGAAATCAGTTTCTCCTTTAGTATCAGTTGTCCAAATCAACTGAGGAAGCACGTCAATTAAACAACGGTAGCGTTCTTCACTTTGACGTAAACTTTCTAAAAGGTGCTGACGTTGAGTAATTTCTTGTTGTAATTGCTCATTAGTTTGACTAATTTCTTGAGTACGGAGTTTGACTAATTCTTCTAAATGATTTTGATAAGTTCTTAATTCACTTTCTATTCTTAATCTCTCTGTGATTTGGATTTGTAGTTCTTGATTTGTTTGTTTAAGTTGCTCAGGACTAGGTAATGCTAATGCTTGGGGAACTAAGGGAACAAGTTCTACCGCAGTAGTCAAAGAAACAACTGCTGTTAACGCTTTGGCAAACCCTGATACCCAATAAATGGGATACCAAAGTGTGACTATTTCCAAAATATGAGTTGTACCACAAGCAATAATAAAGGCACTAAATAAAAGGAATATCCAATCAAAGGGTAAATCTTTACGCTTATTGACAAAGTAAAACAGCGTTGTGGGAATGGAGTAATAAGATAGAGAAATAATTAGATCAGATAAAATGTGCAGGGAGACTAAATTTTTTTGCCACAAATAACAATGTCCATGTGGAATAAATGACCCTGAACTGATAAAATTATTTAAAAGTTCTAGCATTGTTTCTCTTTCAATAGTTTTAGGTTGTTTACTAAAATAAAACTCTTATCTCACACCTGAGTTTACTAAATATTTAGTCAAAGTTTTTACATTATCCTACTAAAATTTGAGTAGGGACAAAATCTCCATAAAACTACTTTAATTAAAAAAATTCCTGTCTTAGCTGGATAGTTTCGCTTATACGCAATAAATCTAATTGTTGCTTAGTTTAGAATTGGATAACTCCAAGTTTTACTACCAGTAAAATAGTATCTACAATATTAACAGATAAAGCAATAGATGGTTCTATGTAATTTTGTCTTGATCTAATTTGATGTATTTAATCTACGATGTAAAAATAGTGGTAATTATAACTAATGACAAATAACTTTCTTGATTACTTACTTATTTTCGTCTTTAATATAGGATTCCGATTGATTTTTGAAAAATACGTAAGGTGGGCATTTTCTAGAATTTTCCCCTTTTACTAAGTATTTTACACAAAAATGCCCACCCTAAACATACTTAGGTTTTTCACAAATAATTTAGGAGTCCTATATTAACTCAACAGATCAACCACTGTGTAGATATACAGTTAGTGGAGAGCGATCGCCTAATTGGGGTAAACTGAAGGGTAAGTAATATTGCTCATACTCTAACTAAAGTTAAATATGATATTATTTTGTGGAAAAATTTACTCAAGATATTAATTTGAGGGTGTTGTATCTATGTCAAATAATTTATTGATTTTATTAAATAAAACGGCTGAACTAGCCAAAAAAGATATTGTCATTATTACAGGAAATGAAACTCAACTATTTCCCAATATAAAAAATCAGCTAATTCGCAAAATTCTTAAATTATGGGGATTAATTATTAGTCATATTGATATGGGTAGGAAAATCCGCCAAAATCAACATCGAGATGCACAGATAGTTTATGGTTTTTCCACAGAAGTATGGCTGTTTGCGTGGGTTGCATCCCTATTTTGGACTAAAAACGTTTACTTACAAAATCATCATAATATTCAACAAGCTTGTACAAATCCCGTTATGCGGTGGTTAATCAAACTGTATGATTTACTCAATTATAAATATGTGATTAATGAAACAAAATCAGCTTTACAGGGTTTAGGTTATAGTGAAGAACAAATGAGTAAACATATATCTTTACTAACCCCTATTTTACCCGAAACAGCAGAAAATTTATTTAAAGACCAAGAAATTAAAAAAATTGGTGTGGTTGGACAAATTCGCAAAGGTAAGCAAATAGAGAAAACCATCAAATTATTAATAGATTTACAGCATCAACTAGATTTTTTATTAGTAGTAGGAACAGATGATTTTACAGCTTTAGAAGGAATGAATTTAGAGAAAGTAAAGTTAGTAAATACAGCATCTAGGGAAGATTATATGGCGGTTTTGGCATCTTGTGATGTAATTGTTCTCAATTATGAACAGGGAAAATATTATTATAGATGTAGTGGTGTTGCGATGGATGCTATCAGTGTTCGTACTTATGTAATTTGTCCTAATTATCCCTTAATGAATCATCAAATTTTATATCCCAGTCCAACAGGATTACTTTATAATGAACAAACAGATTTAGCTAATGTTCTCAAACAAGCCTTAGAACTCCCACCAGCTAAAGAAAATCCAGCCTTTGAACAGTATTATCAAGACCGTTCCCTCTCCCAAATCGCCGAATTTTTAGATCAGGTTTTTTAAGAAGATTATTAAAAATAACCTCTTTTTAATACATCTTCTTCTTTCACTATATCAGGAAAACACTCATTCAAATGAAATATGAATCTTTGAAAAGCATCTAAATGGAGAGGATTTTCTTTCAGAAAATTAACATAAAAATCATGATTCTTTTTTCTGCCTTGGTAGGTGCTAAAATTACTTCTTATATTAGAGGAAATTCTTTTGGCTTTTCGTAAAACAATAACTTCATCTATAGGAGTTAATTTAGTATTAATAGGAGTCATATCAAGCCATTCACATATTAGTATATATTTACAACCAGAAACGGATTTTTTTAATTCACTGGCAGTTTGACACGCTTCTTGAAACATTGTTTTATCTAAATTTGTTTTAATTTCAGTGGCAAAATAAGAAACATCTATATCAGCCGAAAATATATCTGATGTGGGAGGATTATCTGTAATAGTTATTTTATATGGTTTGGTGATAGAAAAATCTTGATCTTTAGTTTTAATAAAAGCAGCACCATCAGACAACGCAATAAAAGGAGATTCAAAACTCAAACCAGCAAAAGATTTTCTAGAAGCACATTCAATATTTGCAATTCTGGCAAACCCAGGAACTAATCTGTGATCAAATAATCTAGGTAAAAATTCCTCAAGAATAGAGTTATCAAGTTTGAGTTGTCCTTTCTGTCTGTATAAAAAATCATTGGGAGAATTAAATATTAAATCTATATCAATATAGTTTTTATATTCATTCAACTTATCTACCATAAAATTTAACAAATCATTACCTAATAAGCTAGTATCGTCTAAATCAGTAAGCCAAACTTCATATTTATTAATAGCATCTTGCACACGAATCTTTTCATTGACTGGAAGTTTAGGATTATCTAAAAGGCTTTTTAATTTATCACCATGTATTTTCGTTTTCTGGACTTTAATCATAATTTTACACTCCTAAAATTTGTTTTTCTGTTTGATTATGAAAAGATTGATATAATTTATTATATGTTGATGGAATTTGCAAATTCAACTTAGGAGAAACTGCCACTTTATCAGCCGAAGCAATAGCTTGTTCAATGTCTTTTTTAACTTCTGTATCTTGACATTTAGCATTTTGTAAGAACCAAATGCCAATAAAACGAGCTAATTCTAGATAATCAAAATGTGGTTCATGATTTACTGAAAGTGTCAAAATATCTTCATATATTTTTTTACCAAAACGATTTGTAAAAAAACGCTCTTGCCATTTCTCTACTTTAAAACCTGTACAAGCTGTAGCTACCATTGCTAAAAGATAACTATTTTCAAACTGCACATTCCGCACTGATGAAGTTCTACCCACAACAATAATTACTTTTCCTGCTTCTTCTAAAAAGCGACGCATTGCTAAAAATGTTTCACACATATCCATGCAATATTGAACAACTGTCAAAAAGCGATTTGCACGATGTTTTCTATTAGCACCAATTTCTGAAGCTGCTATTTGTAAAGGTTGCCAGTTAAGAAATTCTAAAGCTTTGCGGTAATTTTGATGATAGTTAAATACATTAATGTAAGGAGGAGAAGTAATAATTAAATTAACTTTGGATACAGGAATATTTAAATAACGCGCATCATTTAATAAAGAACATAGTGAGACATGACTATAAGGCAATTTTTCAACAATATCTAAAACTGTATTTAGAGACTTAAAGAATTTTGTAATTGTGGTAGTTTCTGTGTTACCCATTGCTAATATAATAGATGTTGATGCTATTAGATAGCTAAATAATGATTCTTGAGATGCTTGATAAAAATTTAGTAAATTTTCCATTAAATTATTATTTTCTTCTTGGGTGATTTTTTTATTTACTATGTTAATAATTTCTGCTCGTATATGTTCTCGTTCCAGATGATTAAGTCTTGAAAAAATTACCATTGAAGAAAAAAAATGTGCGGCTGGATTAATATCTGCCCCATAACAAGATAGATTAAGTCTTGCAGATTCAAATAAAGTAGTACCGCTACCACAAAAAGGATCGAGAATAGAAAAACCAGGCTGAGAATTTACAGTTAAAATATATTCAATTAATTGAGGTGAAAACTGTCCGCGCCAAGGTAAAAGGCTTTTTCGTGTTTTTTGTGTAATGTTTAATATTGATTGTGTTTTAATGTCTATTTCTCTACTAATCCCACAAACATGATTAAATATGGCTTTAATTTCAGGTTGTTGTATCAATGAAGTGGTTTCCTTTGTGTAAATTATATAAATTGATGCTTATTTATTATTTTAATTTATTTTTGGAAACTTAACTATTCATGACTGGAAATAATTATTTTGGCAAAATGGGACACGGCTGGATGGTTTTTGGTTTTTGATTGCAGTTTTTTAAATGCCGTGTCCCTACGCTGGAAAAATTAATCTTTACTTACCAAAAACAGTAGTTAGAGAACGGGCAATATTTTGAGGTTGCATTGCGTCCATTGCGGCGGTTGGTTCGTAACCACAATGTACCATACAATCAGCACATTTAGGATTACCGCTTGCGCGTCCGTATTGATTCCAATCAGTTTTTTCTAATAACTCTTTGAAAGTTTTGTAATGTCCTTCATTTAATAAGTAGCAAGGTTTTTGCCAACCTAAAACGCTGTAACTGGGACTTCCCCAAGGTGTACATTCATAGTCTTTTTCACCGATGAGAAAATCTAAGAATAAGGGATTGTGGTTAAAGTTCCAATTCTTTTTACCTGTGGTATAAGGTGTCAGAATCTCTCTAAATAGGGCGCGAGTTTGTTCACGTTTTAAGAAATGGTCTTGATCTGGTGCCCATTCGTAACTATAACCAGGGGAAATCATCATCCCGTCAATATTGAGAGTTTCTAGAAAGTCAAAAAACTCTTGCATTTCTTCTGGTTTACAACCTTCAAAAATGGTTGTGTTGGTGGTAACTCGAAAACCTTGGGCTTTGGCGGTGCGAATAGCTTGCACGGCTACGTCAAATACGCCTTTTCTGTCTACACATTGGTCATGCCATTCCCGCAAACCATCTAGATGAACGCTAAAGGTTAAATAGGGTGATGGTTGGAATTTGTGCAGATTTTTTTCTAGTAAAATACCGTTGGTGCAAAGGTAAACATATTTTTTTCGTGCTACTAATCCTTTGACTATTTCATCAATTTGAGGATGTAATAAAGGTTCACCACCAGGAATAGAAATCACTGGTGCACCACATTCTTCTACTGCTGCAAAACATTCTTCTGGTGTAAGGTTGCGCTTGAGAATTTCTGGGGGATGTTGAATTTTTCCGCAACCGCTACAAGCTAAGTTGCAACGAAATAGAGGTTCTAACATTAACACCAACGGAAAGCGTTTTTTTCCTAATAAACGCTGAGTAACTAAATATTTACCGATATCTATAGCTTGTTGTAAGTTAACTGCCATTTTTTATTAATCCTCAATAAATGTGGGAATAGGGAATAGGGAATAGGGAACAGGGAATAGGCAATAGGCAATAGGCAATAGGCAATAGGCAATAGGCAATAGGCAATAGGCAATAGGCAATAGGTAATAGGCAATAGGCAATAGGCAATAGGTAATTAGTTAGGGATTAATTCTTATTTTCCCCCTCTGCCCCTCTGCCCCCCTGCCTCCTGCCTCCTGCCTCCTGCCTCCTGCCCCCCTGCCTCCTGCCTCCTGCCTCCTAGTAGCCGTGAGATATGAACCAATCAACGGCATCTTTGAGGGCGATATCTACGGGAGATTGAGGTAAACCTAATTCCCGGATAGCTTTGGCAGGATTATAATACATCGGTTGCTGTGACATTCTGACACCATCTAGGGGAACGCTGGGGGTTTTACCAAGGGGTGCGAGAATTTTTTCTTCTATCCAAGCGACGCTTAGGGGTAGGAAAGCGGGGACGGAGATTTGGGGGGCTGGTAGGTTGGTGATTTGGGCGAGTTTTTCTAGCAGTTGTTGGAGGGTAAGATTTTGATTGCCGAGAATATAGCGATCGCCTCTTTTCCCTTTGTGTAATGCTAGTAAGTGTCCTCTAGCTACATCTCGCACATCAACAAAGTTTAAACCGGTGTTGACGTAAGCTGGCATTTGTCGCCGCAAGAACCGCAGAATTATATCACCTGTAGGTGTGGGTTTAATGTCTAAAGGGCCAATAGGACTACTCGGATTAACAATTACAATATCTTGACCTTTATTTGCAGCTTCTTTGGCTACCTGTTCGGCTAGATATTTAGACTTTTTGTAGTCTCCCACCAGTTTCTCTAAGGGGCTTTGATGGCTTTCATCAACAATTTTTCCACCTTTACCCACTCCAATGGCCGCTACTGAACTGGTGTATACTGTGCGTTCAATCCCAGCTTTTTGGGCTGATGCTAAGATGTTACGTGTGCCTTCTACGTTATGCAGGTACAGTGATTTCCGGTCTTTTTGCCAGAGGGAATAATAAGCTGCGACGTGAAACAGATATTGACAACCCCGCATTTTTTCCCAAAGTTGGGGGTCGTTCAAATCGCTTTTGACTATTTCTACAGGCAAATCACGCAAGTTGTCTAGGTTACTGCTGGGACGAACTAAGGCTTTTACTTGATAACCTTCCTCTAGCAATAACCGCACAACATGAGCACCTACAAATCCAGTTCCACCGGTTACAAATATTTGTTGCATAGAATGGTCATTAGTCATTAGTCATTGGTCATTAGGGAACAGGGAACAGGGAACAGGGAACAGGCAATATATTTTTATTTCCCCTCTGCCCCCCTGCCTCTTCACCCCTCTGCCCCTCTGCCTTTCTTCCTCGCGTATCTGGGAAACCAATCATCGAGAATGGCGTAAATTACGGGTATCACAATTAAGCTGAGGATGGTAGAACTAACTAAACCACCAGCGATCGCAACGGCCATAGGCGATCGCAACTCTGCACCCGCACCAAAACTAATCGCTACAGGCATCATCCCTAAAATTGTGGAAACTGTAGTCATCATAATTGGCCTAAACCGCACGGGGGCAGCTTCTAAAATGGCTTGATTTTTTTCTAAGCCTTCATCTCGCAATTGATTTATACAGTCAACTAACAAAATGGCGTTTTTGTTACTTATCCCTAGCAAAAACACAAAACCAATTAAGGAAATCATCCCAAAATCGCTATTAGTGAGTAATAAAGCTAATAAAGCTCCGACAATAGCCATCGGTAAAGAAATACCAATTACTATCGGATCTACCCAACTTCTAAACAGCCAAACTAACACCAAAATAATACACAGGGCTGAGAGTCCCAAGGTTGAACCAAAACTGGCAAATACTTCACCTTGTCTTTCTGAATCTCCCCCTAAATTCAGAGAAATATTTGACGGTAAAACCGCTTTTGCTTCTGCCACAATTTTATCTGTAGCATTACCTAAAGTTAAATTTTGACCCAGGTTAGCGCTAATATAAGCCACTCTTTGATTATTCAATCTTTCAATTTGGACAACTGCACCCTGTTTATTTCCTTCACCAGTAATACTGACATCAGCAAAACCAGGGATTTTCTCAACTCGTTCTTTAATAGTTGTTGCCGCTTTATTTAAAGCCTCTAAATCTTCACCTTGTAAAGCAATCTGTAAAGGCTTTTCTCCACCAGTATCCACAAATTGGATATCTTCAACGCTAGTTTTTACTCCGGCAATTTGCGGTAAATCCTTACGGAGTTGGTCTTGAATTTCGGCGGTTTTTATGTTTCTGTCGGCTTTCAGTTTGATGTAAATTTTCCCTTTGTTGGGTTCACCTTCACGAGAACCGACGGTTGTAAATACGGTTTCTACATTGGGATTTTTAATTATTACCGCTTCTAATTTTTTAGCAACTTCTAGAGAGTCGTTGAGTGGGTTAGGGATAGGTATATTTGGTCTGGCTTGGGCGGCTTGTTGTAAAGCAGCTTGGGCGGCGGCATCTCCTTGAGCAGCTTTGGCTTGTAATGCAGCTAAATCAGGTGGTGCGGCTTGTTGTAAAGCAGCTTGGGCGGCGGCATCTCCTTGAGCGGCTTTGGCTTGTAATGCGGCTAAATCAGGTGTTGCAGCTTGTTTTTGCAACTCTGCCAAATTGGGAATTTCTGGTAAAGGGGCAGTATAAACAACATTAAATTCACCCCGGTCTAATTTGGGAATAAAGCCTTTAGGAATTAAGGGAATTAAGGCAATTCCAGCTACTAAACTGAAAACACCTAAACCGACAACTATTGCCCGATGTTTTAAAGACCAATCTAAGAGATTGCGGTAAGAATCATCAAATTTAGACCAAAATTTCTTTTCTTCGCGGGGTGTGCCGTGATTGGGTTTTGGTTTCAACCAATATATAGATAATACGGGGGTAAGAGTCCGGGCAACCATCATTGAAGTTAACATGGCCACGGATACAGTGATCCCAAATGGTTTAAAAAATTGACCTACCACCCCACTCATTAAACCAATGGGCAAAAACACACCGACAGCTGTAAAAGTGGCAGCAATGACGGGTAAACCTACTTCACCGGTGGCTTTTAACGCTGCTTCTTTGGGTGTTTCTCCTTCATCAATATGTCGGACAATGTTTTCTACATCTACAATCGCATCATCAACAATACTACCAATAACTAAAGCTAAGGCTAATAAGGTAATGGTTTCCAGGTTGAAACCAAAATAAGCCATAGCGATAAATGTCCCCAACAGTGATAGGGGAATGGCTAAGGCAGAAATAACAGTGGCTCGCCAGTTCCACAAAAATGGGAAAATAACTATAACTGCAAGAGCGATCGCCTCTTTTAAGGAATCAATGGTATCATTAGTTGCATTGCGGATATATTCGGCTTGAGTAGCCGCTAGGCTAATGGTGATATCTTTTAATTCTGATTGCAGTTTTTTAATTTCTGTTTCTATTAAACTTACTACTTCTAAAGTATTCGCCTCACCTTTTTTGATGATCTGAACCGCGACAGCATCTTTACCATTAAATCTGGTTAAAGTTCCCACCGCAGGTAAACCGTTTGTAGGAAGTGCTGGGGGGTTAGTATTTCCATCACCTAACAAAGTGACTTTGAGAACACCCGATAATTTAGTCAGTGCTGGGACAATTTTATCTTTTGTGAGTTTGTTTAATTCAGGAATGGGCAGGGTTTTACTTTCAATCGCATAGCTAACTACCGCCGACTCATTTAAATTTAGAGGAATAGTTTTATAAGTCGCCTCTTGGGGTAACTTTAGCTGCTTTAACAGTTCTTCTGTTTGCTTGGTAGCCGTTTCTAAATTTGTCCCCACCGTAAAAGACAAACCCACCGCCGTTTGTCCGGGATAAGTGGAAGAACGAATATCCTCTAAACCTTTGAGAGATTTAACTTGCGCTTCTATGGGTTTAGTAACTTGAGTTTCCATATCCACCGCCGAGGTGATAGGCGCTTGGGCATTTACCACCACTACGGGGAAGGTGATATCAGGAAACAAAGCATACTTGAGAGAACTAAAAGCCAGAATCCCGGCTACAGAGACAGCCAGCCAAAAGCAAACCGTCAACCATGAATACTTAATCGCCCATTTGGAGATATTAAAGCGATCGCGTGTAGATTTTACATTTTCAGCTTTGACCATCTTGGAAAATCAGCTTACAGGAAACAGAATCAACTCCACATCCTACATTAATCATTATGCTGTTGGCTAATTTCACTCAATTTTTGGTATGCAGTGATTACCAGTTAATAAAGCATCATTTCCATCGCTGAAAAAGCTGGAATAATCAGGATCAATTAATTTCCAGTAAGTTTTAATGGTAATTTTACCTGTATCAAATAAATGTAAATAAAATAACTCTCTTAATGTTTTATTCTTTTGATACTCTTTGAGAGGAAGTTTTTTCTGTACTTCTCTGGCTATGTAAATATTTTCAATTTGGGATAAGATAACTTGAGCTATTAAAGTACGGAAATTATCTACACCTACAGGTAAAACAAGGAACAAAAACAATAAAAGTGCAGGCTCTTTAGGTTGACTCGGATTCATTATGCTTAACCCCGAATAACTTCTGCTTATCTTGCTTTTAAGAAAAATAAAGCTTTGATATACTAGTAGTGCAGCATGGCGGAAATAACTAGCCAGTGAAACCTTATTAAAAACCAGTTAAATTAACCTTCTTACCTCCTGCCTCCTGCCTCCTTGCACTAGACTATGTAATTATTATAACTATCCATTTTTTATGAGTTCTGCGCTTGATTACGAGCAAATTGCTCATCTTTATGATTCCTATCTACATTTTACCGATGATTTGCCATTTTTCTTGCAAGAGTGTAAAAAAATTAATGGTTCAGTATTGGAGTTGATGTGCGGAACTGGACGGATCTCGATTCCACTTTTGCAAGCAGGGGTAAATTTGGTATGCGTTGATGCTTCCCCAGGAATGTTAAATATCCTCCATCAGAAATTAATAGCTAGAGCATTGAAGGCTGATATAATGCAGGCAGATGTTACAAATCTGCAACTAGAATCAACGTTTGATTTAGTTTTGTTACCTTTCCAAAGCTTTCATGAATTACATACTCAAGCCGAACAGCTAAAAGCCCTCAACGAAATTGGGCGATCGCTCAAACCTAACGGGAGGTTTATCTGTACGCTGCATAATCCTAGAGTGCGGATTAAATCTATTATTCAGGGTGCAACTCACTATGGGACTTTTCCTCGTTTAGATGGAGATGGTTTTGTGAGTTTATCTGTAGATTTAAACTATGATTCAGAAACCAACTTTGTTAGAGGATATCAAACTATTTGTGAATTAGATTCTACTCATCAAAAAGTTGCAGAACACAAGTTATCAATCCAGTTTTCCTTAATTGAGTTTGATGTTTTTCAACAACTGATCCAATTAAGTGGTTTTGCTATTGAAGAAGTTTTGGGAAATTATGATTATTCTCCATTTGTCCCAGACGCAAGCCCATTTATCATTGTCTCTACCCGTAAGCTAGTGCAAGAAGGCAGGAGGCAGGAGGCAGGAGGTAAAAAGGTTGATTTGACTGGCGTTTGAGCCTTATTTCATTGGATAGTTATTTTCGCCATGCTGCACTAGGATAAAAAATATTGATTTTATTTGCATTTTTAATTGCCTAATTGCCTTATCGCTGCTGCTAAAATGATCCTCTGTTCCGCACGAGCGATCGCGTGTAGATTTTACATTTTCAGCTTTGACCATCTTGGAAAATCAGCTTACAGGAAACAGAATCAACTCCACATCCTACATTAATCATTATGCTGTTGGCTAATTTCACTCAATTTTTGCTCGCCTTGCTGCTGCTAAAATGATCCTCTGTTCCGCACGAGCGATCGCTCACATTATGCTGTATAGTAATACTAGCTGGTTCTTACATCACAAAAAGAACTCTAATGTCTAGAAGAGATGATTTACATTTTGCTGTGCGTCGTGCTTTAGAAAAGGATGGTTGGACAATCACTGATGATCCTTTAGTCTTAGTGTTAGAAGACACATTTCTAAAAGCTGACCTTGGAGCAGAAAAGTTTTTTACAGCCGAAAAAGAAGGAAATAAAATTGCTGTAGAAATCAAAGATTTTGATACCCCTTCAGTAATTAGCGAATTAGAAAAAACTATGGGACAACTTCAGCTTTATCAATGGGCTTTAGAAGTCCAAGAACCAGAACGCCAGCTTTTTTTAGCAGTAAGTCGGCCTATTTATGTAAAACATTTTTCAAAACCAATCTTTCAGCTAGTGATCAAACGCAATAAAATTAATTTACTGATTTATGAGCCAGTAAATGAGGTAATCTTACAATGGATAAATCACTAAAATACTCGCAAATTTTGACGCAGGTATTACGAACAGAAACAACCATACAACCACGATTACAAAATATTAAAATTCGGGCAGTATGTGATAGTGAATCAGGGCAATTTCTGATTATTGCTACTGGTTGGGATAAGAAGGGTTGGATAAATACTATTTTGTTTCATGCTCGATTAGCAGATGGAAAAGTGGTAATTGAAGATGATAATTTTGAGGAAGGACTGACGGAAACATTAATTAAAGCAGGAATCCCAGCAGAAGATATTGTTTCAGGACTTTCTCAGGAACAATTTTTCAGTACAACCCAAAAAAATTAATTTTGGCTTTTTAATTTTTAATTGCCTATTTGCTTTCTCGCTGCTGCTAAAATAATCCTCTGTTCCGCACGAGCGATCGCTTTCCATGTCCTTTCCACAGCTTCCGGTTCGACGGAAATACTGGTAATTCCCCATTCCACTAATTGATCAATAATCTCTGGATATAACGCCGGCGCTTGTCCGCAAATAGAACAAGGTATACCCCCTGCTTTCGCTGTTTGAATTAATTGCGCGATCGCTTGCATCACTACCGGATGTCTTTCATCATATCTCTGGGCTAGTTCTCCCTGTTCTCTGTCTACTCCTAACATTAATTGAGTTAGGTCATTTGTACCAATAGATATACCATCCACACCTGCTTCAATATATTCAGGTAATAAAAACAAGACGCTTGGCACTTCGGCCATAATCCACAATTGAAATTGAGCAACTTGAGTTAATCCAGCTTGTTCCACCTTTTGACGACAAAATTTAAACTCTTCTACTGTCCGCACAAAAGGCAATATCAGATGTAAATTTTTATAACCTGCTTGCTGAACTGCGGCTAAAGCTTTTAACTCTAATTCAAATATAGCGGGTTGAAGTAAATAGTTAAACGCCCCCCGATTACCCAAAATTGAAGATTGATCATGATCACTTAATGAAGGTAAATCAGGCGATCGCCAATCTAAAGAACGATAAAATACAGGACGGGGATGAAAAGCACGCGCAAACTGGATAATTTGTTCTGTCCACTGTTCTAATAATTTTGCTTCTTTACCCTCAGCAATCCATTTTTGCGGGTGCTGTCCGGCTAAAATATTCAAAACCATCAACTCTGAACGTAATAACCCTACCCCATCCACTGGTAAATTTTTGACTGGTTCAACTAAACTTGGTTGACTGAGATTTACTAACAGTTGGGTAGCAATCATGGGCAAATTGGGGGTAAATGGGGAAATTATCGAAGGAAAACTGAAATTAACTCTATTTTCTTCGTTGGTATCATTTATTTCACTTAAAGTTAATTCCTCGTGAATATCACCTTTGAGACGGGACACTTCACCGCGATCGCCATCTAATAACAATTTTTCACCTGATTGCAAAATTCTAGTAATGTCTTTCACACTGACAACTGAAGGAATACCTAATTCCCTGGCTAAAATTGCGGCATGGCTGGTTATTCCTCCCTGTTCAGTAATGATTCCTGCCACTTCTGTTAATAATGGCAACCAATCCGGGGTAATTGTGGGAGTAACTAAAATCACTTCTTTGGGTACTTGTTCTGGTTGGGTTTGGCCATGCACAATCACGTAAGCATTAGCTATTACCTTACCTTTAGATGCTCCAATACCTTTGAGTAAACTAAAATTGGGAATAATAGAATGAGGCGTACTAATTTGGGTAATGTAAAGTTGGGGAACTGGTTGAGTTTGGCTAATAGTCCAATGAAAAGTTAATTTAGTGCCAATTTCATTTACCAGTTGACGACCTAAAGCAATGATATGTTCTAAATATTCTGGTGGTAGTGCATATTCTTTTTGTTGGTTGTCATCAAGAATTTGCACTTGTAATTCCGTAAACGAGCCATCAGGAACATGATAAGCTAGAGCTTTATTACCAAGTTGCTGTTCCATTAGAATTCCGGTTTCCGGCTGAATGTAGTAAACATCCGGCAAAATATCACCATTAGTAATAGCAACATCTAATCCATAAGTTGACTCAATTTCCCAAGTTGATGTCTCAGCATTGAAAATTCCAGAGGCGATCGCATTTTCTATAGGTTGGACTAAAACACCTAAATTAACCTGTTGTAAGTGAATACCAAAGCTTTGCCAGTACAACAAACTTCGAGCCCGAAATAATTGACTCCAAACCAACTTTAACCCGTGAGCGATCGCTTCCGCTTCACAAGGACAAAACACAGGTTCTAGCAACCCAGAAATATCTCCTATCCCCTGCACCACTGGTACAGTCAAGGAAGGAGATAAAATCAAACCAGACTTTTGCCAAGCGATCGTTCCTTGATAAATCCGACTCACCCAATCTTCAGGAATTTTGGCAGCCATCACCTCTTGACGTAACTGCCTAGATACTTGCTGTAATTGTCGCCAATTCCCAATATCCAAATGTAAAAACGAATAAGGTAGATCAGCTACTAATGACTCTGAACTATTAATAGTCTCTAAAAATTGGCGAAAAACCTCCGCCGGTATCACAAAACTGGGCACTACTGGGTAGCCCCGTTGGCTAATTCTACTTAAGTAAAATGCTTTATCCCCAACTTTGGGACGATCTAGGAGTTTGATTCTATCTAGCCAGTAGAGTTTTTCCACTCAAATTAGTTAGGTGTCAGTGGGCAGGGGCAGGGGGGCAGGGGGGC